>JAIOTF010000338.1 GCA_021107195.1 Anaerolineaceae bacterium
TCTTGGTAACTTCTGGCGGTATTGCGGCCGGAAGAGAAGCGCTTGATTTTCCTGATTTTCCGAAATTTGTCCCGTCGAAACAGATGCTTTCTTCTGTTGGCCAACCGCGCCTGATGAATATATATACTCAAATATTCCAATTATATGGGAAAATAGTATCCCAGATTCTGTTGACCAGGTCGGATTTTTCTAACCGCAGGCAGTATCTTAATGCCCGCAATACCTTAGAGGCCTTGCTTTCATACGGCATAATTCCAATCATCAATGAAAATGACACTGTGGCTACTGAAGAAATACGGTTTGGTGACAATGATAATCTGTCGGCCTTGGTGGCAAATCTGATTGATGCTGATCTCTTGATTCTCTTGACCGATCAGGACGGTGTTTACTCCAGCGACCCACGCGTTAACCCTGATGCAAAACTCATATCGATGATTTCTTCTCCAGAGATTCCAGATGAACTCTGGGAAGCAGCTGGTGGCAGCAGGTCTCAATTGGGAACTGGCGGCATGGTCACAAAACTTGAAGCCGCGGACCTGGCACGTCGCTCTGGGGCAACGGTTGTAATCGCTAATGGTGAATCGCCAAATATCTTGCACAGAGTTGTCCAAAATGAAAAAGTGGGAACTAAATTTTCGCCTGTTGCCAGCACAGTCGAAAGTCGGAAGCGGTATATCCTGGCAGGCGCACAATCTGCTGTCGGCAAAATTATGGTTGACCAGGGTGCTGTAAAGGCGCTCATGCGTGGAGGAAGCTTATTGCCCGTCGGTATCGTTGACACAAATGGCGACTTTGAGCGTGGCGACACGGTGCATATCATCGATCCAGCACAAAAAGCCATTGCCTTGGGGCTGACAAATTACGCTTCAAACGATCTTTCCCAAATCCGCGGGCAGCAATCTGATGAAATAGAAATGATTTTGGGGTATACCTTTGGCGAAGAAGTAATCCACCATAACAATATGCTATTATTATGAAAATCATTGCCCAGACAGGAGTAATTTATGATCAAAGATTTATGTATGCAAGCAAAAGAGGCATCCAACAAGTTGGCCTTGTTATCGGCTGAGGCAAAAAAATCTGCTTTGCTGTTGATGGCAGATATGTTGTGGGAACATCGCGATGATATTCTTGCCGCGAATGAGGTTGACGTGAAAGAGGCTGACGTTGCCGGTATTAGCGGCTCAATGCTGGATCGCTTGACTTTGAATGAAAACCGCGTCAAGGGCATCGTCTCGGACTTACGCTCTGTCGCGAATCTCCCCGATCCTATTGGCGAGATCATTGAAGAAAAGGATATGCCTAACGGCTTACATGTTTACAAGCAGCGCGTGCCTCTAGGCGTGTTGGCAGTGATCTATGAAGCTCGCCCCAATGTCACGGTAGACACAACAGGTTTGGCGTTGAGATCAGGCAATTCGGTGATATTAAGAGGAGGCAGCGAGACCTTGCGCACAAATCGGGTCCTGGTTGATCTTATCCGGGCAGCAATGAAAGAAGCAGGGCTACCCGAAAACGCAGTGCAATTCATTGATAATCCAGACCGCGCTCTGGTGGGAGAACTGTTGAAAATGTATGAGTATGTTGACATGCTCATCCCTCGCGGCGGTGCTGCGCTGCACAAATTCTGCCGTGAAAACAGTATGATCCCGGTCATCACCGGGGGGATTGGTATCTGTCATTTATACGTCGACAAATCAGCCGATCTGTCTGCCGCCACCAGAGTCATCCAAAATGCGAAAGTACAGCGTCCTACCGTGTGTAATGCCCTGGATACTGTTCTGCTGCATCACGAGATTGCATCCGATATGATGACCCGGATTATTGATACCTTGTCAAAGGATGGAGTCTCTTTCTGCCTTGATGAAAATGCACTAGACCTTTTCGGTGACGAAAATGATGTGGTAAAAATTGCAGACCCTGATGACTTTGATCGTGAATGGCTCTCGCTGGTTTTAGGTATCAAGGTCGTCGATGACCTGGATGAGGCAATTGGGCACATCCGTTTGCATGGTACTGCGCACTCCGACGGCATTTTGACCGGCACTGAAGAACATGCAAAGAAATTCATCTCCAAAGTGGATTCGGCGTGTGTGTATGTCAATGCCAGTACACGGTTCACAGATGGCTCACAGTTGGGATTAGGTGCAGAAGTGGCAATCTCTACCCAACGGCTTCACGCACGCGGCCCAATGGCTTTGCAGGAATTGACAACCTATAAATGGGTGATCCGGGGTGAGTACCATGTTCGAGGATAAATTTTCAAAGCAGGCTATTAGAGATAATGCTTAAATTAGGTATCATAGGTGCTGGGCCAGCAGGGATAATTGCTTCACTCGAAGCAAAAAAACTTGGGGCCGATGTGTTGCTCTTTGATTCCAATGAAGTCGTCGGCCGTAAACTGCTGGTCACTGGCAGCGGCCGATGCAACCTCACGAATACTCGGGCGGTAAGTGAAAAGTACCATGCTTCGCCCATCTCAGTTGTTGAATCCGTTCTCAGTCAATTTAGCCATGATGACCTGATTCATTATTTGCATGAAATGGGGATATTAACTCATGCGACCTCTGATGGCTGGGTGTACCCCCTCTCTTACTCTGCTGCGAATGTTGCCAATATTTTCAACGCACATTTGAATGACAGGGGAATTGAACGCTATCTTTCGCACAAAGCCCAACACATCCTGCCCCAAAAGCAAGGATTTTTAATTCAGTTTTCGACCGGCCAACCAACTGTTTTTGTTCACAAATTGCTGATCGCTTCCGGGGGAAAGGCTTATCCTTCCTTAGGCTCTGATGGCAGTATGTTTACTGCACTCCGGGGTCTGGGGCATGAAATCATACCTGTCCAGCCAGCGCTTGCCCCCCTAGTGGTTCCAGAGAAAGCAGTAAAGAGCATTCAGGGCGTACGCACTGATGCCGGCATAAGACTTTTTGAAAATGCGAAGCTGCTTGGTGAATCATTTGGCAATATCATTTTCACCAAAGGCGGCATTAATGGCCCTGGCGTTATGGATATCAGCTACCTGGTCAGCCAATATCAAAAACCTTGTTTAAAGATCAACTTTATCTCTGGGCACGAACCTGCCTTAAAAGAGATATTCCAAAGATTCGCCAAATCTTCCATGCCATTGCAATCATCATTAGGCGCAGTTGTTCCAACGAAGATTGCAGCCTTTGCCCTAAAATCTTCCGGGCTAAGAACTGACGTCGCGATGAGCGATCTTTGTCATAAGGATTTGGGCCGGATCATGGAGTGTTTGTCAGCATTTACGCTGGAAGTGAAAGGTGTGCGTGGATTTGAATATTGCCAGCTTTCAACAGGCGGTATTGCATTAAATGATATTGATCCTCGATCTCTGGAATCCAGGGTACAACCTGATTTGTATTTTGCCGGTGAAATTCTGGACGTAATTGGCCCTTGCGGCGGGTTCAATCTACAGTGGGCGTTTTCCAGCGGCGCTGTCGCTGGCAGGTGGGCAGCACAAAGCGGTATTGCTTAACTCTGTAATAATCCAGCGCCTACTGCCAGTTCCTGCATTTCTCTGGTGATACTTTGCCTACGTTCTGTTTGCAGTATGATAGTCAAGTCTTCTATCAAGCGTTCAGCATTACTGGTTGAATCTTCCATAAGCTGGAAGCGTGCCGAATGGATAGAAGCTTTTGTTTGTAACATGGCATCATAAAAACGCAAAGCGGCAAGTTGTTCATAAACGCGCACAAGTAATTGTGCCGGATCCGTTTCAATAATCGGAAGAGGCCAGACCTCCTCTTGTCCTGAAAGACTAACATCCAATTCAAACGGTAATAATTGAATAACTGATGGCTTGCGTTGAGTCGCACCATGAAAGGCTGTAAAAAACACCACTACCTTGCTTAGTTCATGGTTTGCAAGACAACGAATCCAATTTTTCGTTAATTCAAATATTAACGGAAATGAGGGCAATGATGTAGATGGTGCTGCATAGGTTTTCATCGGCGGGAACCGTTGCCGGGACACAGCTCTGCTAAGGCGCGCACCAAATACAACCAGTTGGACATTGTCGAGGGAAATACCGGATTGCTGCGGGCTTTGTACAAAATCAAACAGATCCTGCTCAAGGCGCCCACATAAGCCGCGTTCGGTTCCTGCAAGCACAGCCAGTTGCTTACAACAAGCCGCTGATTGGACATCATCACGCAGCCTCTTTTCTGGCACCATTCTTGCAAGAACGGGTGTTAATGAGCCGAGAATAGAGCGATATTCTGCTGATGTTTCTTCCAAACTTTCCAATTGTCGTACTGCTGATTGCCAGGTGCCAAGTGAAATTGTACGCAATGCCCCCAGCATCGGCTCAACCGTCTGAACATTTTCAAGGCGAGTTTGCGTACGTTCTACATCCATCAAATGATCTCAATTCCCTCAATACTCCAGATGAATATAACCGCGCCGCCAACCCCGGATGTTATACTGGTTTGCCCAAAAGAAAGCATTTCGGCGTCATTCTGGGATTCAACGATCATTTCTGTAGAGCAGCTTCCTCGGATAATTTCCAAGACTTTTTCTAATTCTTCACTATCCACCGCGGTAAATAAAGAAAGCTGTGATTGCCGCAACATCCCGCCTCTGGATTCCATAAAAGTTGCAGTATGTCCAGCATTCACCAATGCATTGAGCAGTTTTTCTGCCCCGTTACGCGGAACAACGGTCATTACCATTTTTTTCATATTATTTCTCCCGCTCCATCCATTTCTCGCAATATTCTTTGAGTATCTCGTGAAGATCATTTGTGATCTCTTTGTTTAGTTGTTCTTCACGAGAAATTCGCAAGAGTGTGGGAAAATGTTCGTCATGCATTGTGTTTCGCAAATCTTGCTGGAATCGCACTATTTCAGAGAATTCAATCCGATCCAAATAGCCTTCTACGGCTGAAAACAGAACGATGATTTGATCGACCAAAGGGAGTGGTTCGTGTGCGTCTTGAGTGAGCGCTAATTGCAATCTTTTTCCTCGTTCGATTTGCCTTTTTGTTGCCTGATCGACTTCAGTTCCAAATTTTGCAAATCGCACAACCTCATTATATTGCGACAATTCCAGGCGCAAATCCCCGGAAACTGTACGCATTGCTTTGGTTTGCGCAGCACCGCCTACGCGCGATACAGACCGCCCGATATCAATTGCTGGTTTCATACCAAGGTTGAACAAGTCCGCATTCAGGATGATCTGCCCATCCGTAATAGAAATCAGGTTTGTTGGAATATAAGCAGAGATGTTCCCGCGTTGAATACTGACAATAGGCAAAGCGGTGATCGACCCGCCGCCAAGTTTCGTTTTTAATTTGCACGCCCTTTCCAATAATCGGGAATGCAAGTAGAAAATATCGCCAGGGTAGGCTTCCCTGCCAGGGGGACGCCGCAGCAAAAGACTAAGTTCGCGATATGCATCTGCGTGTTTACTTAGATCGTCATACACGATCAACACATCGCGTCCCATCTTCAAAAAATGTTCAGCCATCGAACAGCCGGCAAAAGGAGCCAGATAACGTAATGCGGGCGGGTCATCAGGGCTGGCCATGACAATGGTTGTGTATTCCATGGCGCCTTCTGACTGCAATTTTTCAATGACTGCCAAAGTAGACGACTTCTTTTGCCCAATGGAGACATAGATGCAATCAACAGCACTTCCTTTTTGGTTGAGAATTGCATCCACCGCCAGCGTGGTTTTCCCGGTTTGCCTGTCGCCAACGATCAATTCGCGTTGCCCGCGCCCCAATGGGATCAGGGCATCAATGATCTTTGTGCCAGTCTGGAGGGGCTGGTTGACCGGAGAGCGATCCACAATGCCAGGCGCATCTTGTTCTAGATAAGAATATGCGCCTGCCCGTATTGGCCCGAGATCATCCAGCGGGACTCCCAGGGAATTGACAACCCGCCCCAACATTTTCGGCCCAACGGGAACCTCTAATCGTTTTCCTGTCGACGTAACAAGATCCCCGCCCCGAATATCTTCTGCTGAGCCGAGTAGAATAACGTCAACCTTCTCTTCTCCCAGGTTTAACACAAGCCCTTTGACACCATTGGGAAAGACAACCAATTCATCAGTGCACACAACATGTAAACCTGAAAGCGTGGCTACGCCACTGCCGATATGCTGCACTGTCCCAACGTCCTGGAATTGAACTCGAGGCTCGAATGACTTTACCTCGCTTTGTAATAAATTGATCAAATTCTCCATTTGCCCAAAGGCTTTTTCACGGGTAACAGATTGTTGGCCACGCTGCGCAAGAATTACCTTCACGGCCTCGGCAGATTCCGCTTCAAGGAAACCGACAAGGTCAACCTGGCTTTGTAGTTTTTCAACCAAAGGCACATCTCTTAGGTCTGCGCCGTATTTTATGCCCGCTTCACGCATCGGCCAGTTTCTCCTTCAATGACCGAGTCACGTCACCCTTTAATTTTGCTAATTGCGCGGCAATTGTATTATCGACAATAAGATCACCAATCCTGATTCGCATCCCTGCAGATAAATCCGAAAGCACCTTTAGCTCTACTTTGATATTTCGATCTGCCAATGCAGAAAAAGTGTTGATAAGAGTTCGTTGTTGTTCCGGGTTCAAAGGGAAAGCGGTCTCGACGTAGATCACCGGATCACGATCTCCCAGGGACCGGCGCAATACTTCAACTTGTTGCATCTCGCTCTTTCCCATTTCCCAAACCTGTTTGAACAGCTCGCTAACCAATTTGGTGTGCATTTCAGTTGGCGCGGTTTGATGTATCACTGTCCTGGAAATATCGAGAATGGCCTCAACGGCTTGTTGATAGAATTCCGACATCGTCTCTTTTTTCAACTGGTCAGCCTCATCAAGCGCCTGGTTTAATATTCTCTCGGCTTCCTTCTGCATTTTCTTAATAGCAGCTTCACGTTCCGCATCAACCTGCAATTGTGCTTTGGTGACAATGGCCGTTGTTTCATTCTCCAGCTTTTCAAGACGTACTTCAATATCTTCGCGGGCCCTTATTGTTTCTTCGCTGTTACTTCTAATTTCTTCCAACGCTTGATTTTTTTCTTGGGTGCGCTCTTCTACTTTCTTCATCACTCTGCGAAATAAAAGAAAGTATAGAAGAATACTTAATGCCAGGAAATTGATGATCTCCCAAACAATGGTTGGTATATTGATATCAATCATTTATGATCCTTATATGAAGAATCGATCTAATAGTGGATTTGCGAAGATGATAATAAGTATGATCAAAAGCACATAAATCGCAGTAGATTCAAGCAGCGCCATAGCGATCAAGAGCGTGGTGCGCAGGTCGCTGGCGGCATCTGGCTGACGCGCCATGCCCTCTAACGCCTTTTGTACGGCTTTTCCCTCAGCCAACGCGGGAACGGCAGTACCCAATACAATCCCTAAAATTGAAGCAATGATTGTAACAAGGGTGATGAGTAATTCGGGGCTCGCATTTTCAAACATAGATTCCATCCTTTCTTATATGAAAGCAATATTATTAATTCTGGTCAAATTCGGTTGAGGCATTAATTTCAGTCGTGGTTGTGGTTGATTCAACGGCAGCGCCAATATATGTTGATGCTATTACAGTGAAAATATAAGCTTGTAATAAACCGGTAAAAATACCTAGGCCGGCCATTGGCAGAGGAAATAATAATGGAACAAGAGCAAAAATGATCGCTACAATCATCTCCCCGCTGATAACATTTCCAAAAAGTCGCAGTGTGAGTGAGAGCGTTCGGCTGAGTTGCCCAATTACTTCCAACGGCAGCAGAAAAATTGGGGAGGCCAGATCCTTCAGATACCGTCGCAGGCCTTTTTGGCGTATCCCAAAGTAATGTACAGAAAAGAAGACAACCAATGCCAATGCCAGCGGTGTATTAATATCTTTAGTTGGAGAAGTTATTCCAGGAACAACGCCGATGATATTCGCAAAGGCAATAAAAATTGCCAATGACCCTAACAGGGGCAAGTATGGCTCTGCAGATATCCCCATCACATTGGTGAAAGTGTCGGCAAGAAAATCCACCAACATTTCCAACAAAACCGGTTGCCGTTTATTGATGACTACAGCGCACAAAATTATAATCGCCATCATGAGCCACGTAGAAACAACTGTATCTCGAATGGGAATTCCAAAAAGTGTAAACATAACCTCCGGGAAAATTTGTGTCATGAACTGCTCCTGGAACATTTTTTTTCTTTCACAAAACCGATAGCAATCAATAAAATTGAACGTGCTACCCAA
>JAIOTF010000281.1 GCA_021107195.1 Anaerolineaceae bacterium
AAACGGTTTGGGGCCAGCGACTGCCGCAACGGGTGTCCGGCGCACCTCATTTATCTCGCAGAGGCGGAGGATTTGGTGGCGCGGCTGCGGGAGGTGACGGACGGGGAGGTTGTGCTTTGGAAAATGTATAATGAAATTCAGTGATTGGGGATCAGTCAATTCGTGATTGGAGGATGGGAAAGTTTCAGCATGAGGTTCATTTTCCATCGCTCCGAAGATTTGTTGAGGCATTGAAAAAGTGTCGTTGCGGACAAGCAGCCTTGAAAAGGGTTGCTGTCCTTAATATGCTTATAGTGGGGGTGCTTGTATTGGTTTCTGGGGAGGGATCAATTCAACCTTTCCAGGGAGAGGCTGCCTGATTCCTAATCCCTGATTTCCTGATCACTGATCCCCTGTTTCCAAAATCCGCATTTTTCGCATGACACCCTGCTCAATTTGAAGCCCGCGGAAAAACCGAAATAGATTACAATTGGGGGGACAACAAGGTATTGGAGGTTGTATTGAAACGTATTCTGAAAAATTACGGATTATTGGTGCTGATTGCAGGTGTGATCGTTGCTTTGGATCAATGGACAAAAACCATTGTCCGCACCAATCTTTCTCTCGGCGAAATGTGGATGCCGCTGGAATGGTTCAGCCCGTATGCGCGCATTGTACATTGGTCGAATACAGGTGTTGCTTTTGGTTTGTTCCAGGGAATGGGCACGCTGTTTACCATCCTGCCGTTTATTGTTACGGGATTGATCCTGTATTATTATGCGCAGGTGCCCGAACCGGATTGGGCTTTGCGGGTGGCGTTGAGCATGCAGATGGGCGGCGCTATCGGCAATTTGATCGACCGCTTGACGATTGGGCATGTAACAGATTTCGTTTCGATCGGGAATTTTGCTGTCTTTAACGTTGCGGATGCCAGTATTACGGTTGGCGTTTGTATTTTGCTGCTGGATATGTGGATAGCAGAGCGTCGGGAGAAGGCTGAACAGCAAGCAGTTGAAGGGAAATCCGGGACTGCGCTCGAATCTTCTTCTGTTGATGAGGCGATTTCTTCGTGAAAAATGCGCAGCAATTTCTCTATATCTATGAAGAGGAAACCTCTTCCCGCCTGGACAAATATCTGGTTAAGCAATTGACGGAGCTTTCTCGCTCGCGCATCCAGGCACTGATCCGTGAAGAATTGGTGTTTGTGGATAAGCAGGTAATGACCAAGACGGGCTACAAGTTAGTGACTGGGCAGAATATTCGTGTTACTGTCCCGGCTGTGGTATCAACTGATTTGATACCGGAAGAGATTCCCCTCGACATCATCTTTGAAAATGATGACGTGTTGGTGGTCAACAAACCCGCAGGCATGGTCGTGCATCCGGCGGTGGGGCATGATACCGGCACGCTGGTGCATGCTGCTTTGGCGCACGCCCCGGAGCTGGACGGCATTGGCGGGGAACACCGTCCGGGCATTGTGCACCGCCTGGACAAAGACACCTCCGGTTTGATCGTTCTGGCAAAGAATGACCGTGCCCATCAATGGCTGCTGCGGCAGTTCAAGGACAGGCTGGTGAAAAAGATCTACCTGGCTTTGGTGGATGGACAGCCGCCCACACCGCGTGGACGAGTGGAAGCGCCGATTGGGCGGGACTCAACCCGGCGCAAACAAATGGCCGTGGTGTCTGCCAGCCGCGGCCGCCAGGCGGTGACAGAATATTTCACCGAGAAGCAGTATGCCGAACATACTTTGTTAAAAGTGCACATTCTGACAGGCCGTACCCATCAGATCCGGGTACACATGAGTTTTTTGGGCTGTCCGGTAGTCGGAGATATGTTGTATGGCCATCGCCATCGCAGCTTGCCGGTGAAGCGGCAGTTCTTGCATGCCGCGCATCTGGAGATTTGCTTGCCAGGGGAAGATGAGCCGAGCGTATTTGATGCGCCGCTGCCGGAGGGTTTGCAAAAGGTGCTGGATACACTGGAGTAAGAGAAATGAAGAGAAGAGGGCTGCTTTCAGGGCAGGCTCTCTTTTTTGTATTCAATTTAAGGTGATAACAAATTTGTAGTAACCACTTCAGTGGTTACGCAGTGCCAGTTTGCAACGACTAAAATCGTTACTACAATGGTTGATTAAATTCATGGAGGGAAAAGTAATGACATTTATTGATCTGCGTTCAGATACAGTAACCAAACCCACTCCGGCAATGTGGAAAGCGATGGCTTCAGCCGAAGTTGGCGATGATGTGTATGGAGAAGACCCCACGATCAACCGTTTGCAGGACATGGCAGCAGAGCAATTGGGACACGAAGCCGGTTTGTTTGTGGCATCCGGCACAATGGGAAATCTGATCGCGGTGCTGGCGCACTGCGGGCGGGGCGACGAAGTGATCATGGGGAACCAGGCACACACTTTCGTTTATGAAGCGGGCGGTGTGGCGGCGCTGGGCGGGGTGCATACCCATACCATTCCCAACCAGGCAGATGGAACCCTTCAACTGGAAGATATTCAAGCTGCCATTCGGTCTGAGAATGTTCATTTCCCGATGACGAAACTGGTGGTCCTGGAAAATACGCAGAATCGTTGTGGGGGGATCGCGTTGCCTCTTGCGTATAGCCGGGAAGCGGCTGATATGGTGCATGGTAATGGGCTGGCCTTGCATCTGGACGGAGCACGCATCTTCAATGCGGCAGTGTATTGGGGTGTGCCAGTCAAAGCATTGACCGGGATGGTTGATTCGGTCACGTTCTGTCTGAGCAAGGCATTATGCGCGCCGGTGGGTTCTGTGTTGTGCGGCTCGAAGGATTTCATCGCCCGCGCGCTGCGCATCCGCAAGCAGTTGGGCGGCGGCATGCGCCAGGCAGGTGTGCTGGCTGCGGCCGGGATCGTGGCGTTAGAGGAAATGGTTGACCGTCTGGCAGAGGATCACCGGCGGGCCGCGGTGCTGGCGGATGGGCTTTCAAAACTGTCGGGATTGGTTGTGCAGAAGAAAGAGCATTCCACGAATATGGTCTTTGCGCGCCTTGCTGATGAAGTGGCTTTGTCGGATGCGGAAGTGGTGGCGGCCTTGAAGACAGAAGGCGTGCTGGCCTCGGCTGCTGGTCCGCGGCTGCTGCGTCTGGTGACGCATTACTGGATTGATGATGCCGCGGTGAGTAAGACGATTGCGGCTTTTGAGAAGGTGCTGGGATAAGAGTTTTTCGGCTCAGGGTGTTTGGAAACTATTAAATTCTGGTTCAGAACCACCCGCGGATTATGTAATCCGCGGGCGGTTGTCTCTTTTGGATTGCGATTGATTTGGTAAAGCAATTCTCTTACTAGCTGATTTCCAGTACAATTCTGGTATCAATGGTTCAAGGAAGGCTAACGATGAGATCATTTCGCAAAGAACTCTGGATGAGTATCCCCACCCGGCGCGCATTTGTTAATATTACCCCGCAAGTGATGGACTGTTTGCGCGAGAGCGGGATACAAGAAGGGCTGGTGCTGGTCAATGCGATGCACATCACGGCATCGGTGTTCATCAATGATGATGAGTCCGGCCTGCATCAGGATTATGAAGACTGGCTGGAGGAACTGGCGCCGCACGAGCCGATCAGCCATTACCGGCATAACCGCACCGGTGAGGATAACGGCGATGCGCATCTCAAAAGACAGGTGATGGGGCGTGAGGTGGTGGTGGCGGTGACCAATGGCCGTCTGGATTTTGGCCCCTGGGAACAGATCTTTTACGGCGAGTTTGACGGCCGCCGTCAAAAACGGATACTGGTCAAGATCATCGGTGAGTAAATTCTTTTTGCAGTGTTGACCTTTTGGCAAGTGTATTGAGTGCAAAACCTCCCGCGAGTATCCTGCTCTGCGGGAGGTTGCGTGTTCCGGTTGTACTGTTGACTAACCAGCAGCACGGTCGGATTGAAAGACACCCATCGTTACGCCCGGAGTATTTTTGAAGGTTGCCGAATAGCCACACTTTCTGCACTGCAAATTCAGTACGTTCTCAAATGGGGGAGAGGTTGCTGCGCAGCATGACCCATGCTGCGATGGACGTTGGCATAGGTTTCTGCAGCGGCAAAGGCGCTGGATTTGAGGAGTTTGATGGGGAGCATATGATAGATACAAATGTTTTATGTAAATTTAAAGCGACGATAAACGATTTCTGAATTCCACTCCATTTTCAACCAGGGGTTAAATTTGTAGTTTCTGAGCGAATTGATAGGAAATAAGCTTGCCGGTCTCTGATTTTATGTAACCATCTTCTTGATGAGAAAAAAATTTGATCTGTTTTCCCGAAAACCGTTGAAACTCTTTTTTTACTTTGGCTAAAACAGCAAGTTCTGATGTTGAGAAGATTGACCAATCAGGTTCTTCACTCGTGTAAGCTTCGCCTACGAAATTACCAAAATTTTGTTCTTCACAATCAACTTCCTTTTCCCATTCTGAAATCGCGATTAACCAGGTTCCAAAATTATCTGGAACCGGCCCATGGGTGGCATAGGCATAACGAGCACCGGTGATTGATGTTCCGTAATCCCGGAAATGTTTAAAGTCAGCATAAAATAAAAGTTTCATCAGCTTGGTTTTTACTACTTGATCTTTATAGCAGAAAAATTTTATAGTCTGAAAGAATTTGTTGATATCAAATCTTATGTGCCCACTGAATAAATCTGGCGGATAACTGCCGAATTCTTCTATTGCTTCATTTAATAGATTTCCACATTCTTGCCCTTCATTCTTGAGGCTTTGGAATATTCGATTTCTGGTTTCCTGAGACAGTATCTCTGGTTTGTTTTCTATGAGCTTGCGTAAATTTGCTGGCTGCATACTCAACTGGATAATTTGATCATGCGATTGGGATTGCAGTGCGCCGTTCTCGTACCGGTTGAGCGTAGCGATACCAATACCCAGAATTTTGCTGTATTCTTTTTGGGTGACGCCCAGATTTTTGCTAAACCTTTTCATCTCTTCTGGCTGGATCATCCCTTTCATTTGACGGTATACCCGATAGGCATTGTCTAGTGGGTCATAATCTGGTCGGGTGGGTTCGAATTTTTCTCCACATTCCTGACAATATTGATATTCAAATTCTACGGGGATCATCTCCCCGCGAATATTGATTTCTTCTGATTCTGTTGCCGATAGCTGTTCGGTTTCTTTTTCACAAAGGGGGCAAAACTTCTTCATGGCCTTTTCCTTTTCTGTAAACGTAAAATCCCATGTTTTTAATAGCGGAAAGGATAATTTAATGAGTGTTCAGCGGCGTGGAATGAAAAGCAGATGGCTCTTTCGTTTCCATCGTTATAAGTAACGATTTTGAGTTTGATATAGATTTCTATTCCATCTATGTGTGTACCAAAGACCCAATAATGGCCAGGTTTATATTCATCAGGCGTTGGCCCCGAGGAATAGTCTGGAAGGGTGAGGGAGAGAAGAAAGCCCTCGCGTAGCCTGTTATTCAGGCCCAGATCAATCAACGTCTGGCGGTTTTTGTAATGGGTTTTTACATCGTAATCTCCCTGGCTGATGAGTTCCTTCATGTCTACGAGGAAGCTCAAAATGTGACCGCGTAATTCATCTTCTGGCATTTTATCCATGCAGGCCTCGATTAATTGCATAAAATGCATATATACTATATCAAATGATATGTAAAGTGTCAATATTTATCATTTGATAAATATGCTTGTTCTTGTATCATTGTTCAATATGTTTGAAACTTTATTATATAGCAAGAACAATAACGGCATTTTTTCGGATTTGAAAGCTTGACATTTCTTCACGGCTGGCATAGAATGAGGATGCCATCCTGTAATTACAGGTTGATTGGAGGAGCACCATGATGAAAGATATTCCTTACACATTTAATATTTCTGCAGCGACCGGTTTGCCGGACAGTTGGGATCGTCATTATGAGCGGCGGTTATCGTCGATGAAAGGGCAGTTTGAAGACACCGCTGCTATGGAAGCTATGATCGCAGAGAATGAGCCGGTGCTCTATGAGGTATACGAATTGAAGCGGCCTGAGGTCGCAGGGGAATTGCTGCATGGCGTTTCGGTGATCCGCCCGGGCCAGGTGGGTAATGAATATTTCATGACTAAAGGACATTTCCATTCCTTATTGGAAACGGCGGAGGTGTATTATTGCCTTCAAGGGGAAGGGATGATGGTCATGGAGACCCCGGAAGGGGATTGGAATGTGCAGCTATTTGCACCGGGCACGGTTTTATACGTCCCGCCGCGCTGGGCGCACCGCTCGGTCAATACCGGCAAAGATGAGGATTTGATCTTGCTCTTTGTTTATCCGGGTGATGCCGGGCACGATTACGGCACGATCGAAATTCAGGGATTTCGGAAACTGGTGATCGAAAAAGATGGTGAAGTTAAGATAGTTGATAATCCTCGCTGGGTCTCTCCGGAAAGGCGTTTTGTATGAAAAAAGCCCTGCAAGAATGTAAAGTGTTGGTGACGCCCACTTCTTTTGGCAGGCAGGACCCCGAACTTAAAAAGCAACTGGAAGCCGCTGTCAAACAAGTCTTCTATAATACAACCGGCAAGCCTTTATCCTCGGACGACCTGGTCCAGATGCTTCCTGGCGTGGATGGTTATATTGCCGGACTGGATCAGATTGACCGGGCTGCGCTGCAGGTGGCAAACCAGCTTCAAGTGATTGCCCGCTATGGCGTGGGCGTGGATGCGGTGGATCTGGACGCTGCACGCGAAATGGGGATCGTGGTGACCAATACGCCGGGGGCCAATTCGGCCTCGGTCGCCGAACTGGCTGTGGGTTTGATGCTGACCCTGGCGCGGAATATTTACCAGGCGGTGTCGGTGACAGGGCGGGGAGAATGGCCGCGGCTGCGGGGTGTTTCCTTGGATGGCAAGACGGTTGGTTTGCTGGGCTTTGGCGCGATTGGCCAACAGGTTGCCAGGCGGCTGATGGGATTTGATTGCCAGGTGCTTGCTTATGACCCCTTTGCCAGCGAGGAAGCCGCCAGTAAGTATCAGGTTGAACTGTGTTCCCAGGACGAGGTGGTTGCCCGCTCAGACTTTCTCAGCCTGCATTTGCCTGCCTTGCCGGAAACATGTGGTATGGTCAATGCAGCATTCATCGGGCAGATGAAGCACGGTGCTTACCTGATCAATACGGCCCGGGGCGAGATCGTGGATGAAGCTGCTTTGCAGGCTGGCCTGGAAAGCGGCCAGATTGCCGGTGTGGCGCTGGATGCATTTGTCCAGCAGCCTCCAGCCGCTGATCATCCACTTTTGCAGCATGAACGTGTGATCGCTACTCCGCACATGGGGGCGCATACCGATGGCGCGACCAATGCTATGGGCTGGGCTTCCCTGCGGGACTGTCTGGCAGTGCTTGGCGGTGAGGAGCCTTGTTATCGGGTTGCATAAGAATGAAATGAAAGAGGAGATACTCTTATGAGTAAAGATGTTACTTTATCAAGGATCAAAGAGTTGGGCTTGCTGGCAGTGCTGCGCGGGCCTTCCGAAGCATTGACAATAAAGATGGTGGAAGCGCTGGTTGCGGGCGGCGTGATTGGGATTGAGGTCACGTATTCGACCCCGAATGCGCCGATGGTTGTCAGGGAATTGCATGAAAAATATGGCAGCGAAATTGTGCTTGGCATGGGCACCCTCACCGAGCCAAAGCATGCCCGGCAAGCTCTGGAAGCCGGTGCCAGTTTTCTGGTCAGCCCGCACACCGATCCCGAGCTTGCGGGCGCGATGACGGCCACTGGTCTGGCGACGATGATGGGCGCTACGACGCCCTCCGAAGTGGTGCGAGCGCGCAAATTAGGGTCTGACATCGTGAAACTATTCCCAGGCTCGCTGGGCGGCCCGGCATATTTGAAGGCTATCCGTGACCCGTTGCCGGACATCCCGCTCATGCCGACTGGCGGTGTGCGTATTGAGAATATTGCTGCTTGGTTCGCGGCTGGTGCAGTTGCTGTCGGGGCTGGCGGGTCGTTATGTCCGCGGGCGCTTGCAGAGGCTGGTGAATTTGACAAGATCAGTGATCGAGCCCGGTTGTATGTGGATGCGGTGCGCAAGGCACGGCA
>JAIOTF010000220.1 GCA_021107195.1 Anaerolineaceae bacterium
CCACAGGCAAATACAGGAAAGATCAGCAGTTCTGGTGGGTTTAAAAGTAAATTCCTGGTTACAAAACGGTGGAATCAGGGCGTATCAAAGCCCTTGTCTTTCCTGCCAGATGTCCAGCGTCTCTTCAACCGTATCCAGGTACGCATCCAGGGCTTTCAAACGATCTTCCATATAAGGTGGGTTGAGGGCAAGCTGTTCGGCTATTGTTTCCCAGGTCTGGAGGACGGAATCGCCGGGATGCAGGAGGCTGCGCATACGGACCCAGGTCCATAAAAAGGGCCACAGGGCGGCAGCGGGGTTTTCGGAACACATGGCTTCCATGGCGCGCAGGTAATAGGCTTTGCGGGTTGGGTGCAAGCGGGGCGGGGCATTTTCAGATTGGCTGGCGGTAGAAAAGGCGGCTTCCCAGGTGGTGAGCCATGTCTGCCAGACATCCAGGGAGACAGGGTCTCGCATGATGAGGTCTTCCATGCCGGCGGCCAGCCCGGGGCGCTGGATAGCGGCGGCGCGGGCTGGATAGTCCAGCAGGAAGCGGCGCTCAGTGAGCGGGGTTCCATTGAGACAGGCGATGGCGTTGGCGGACAGTTCCAGAGCCTGCAAGTATTTTTGCAGTTGTATTGGGCCTTCTGCGATCTGGCCGCTGTAAAAGTCCAGCCAAATCTGACGGGCGGCTTCGGCCTGGGGGCGGCAGCGGTTGAGGATGTTTTCCGGCCGGAAGAATTGGTCGGAAACGCCAGCTTGAACAAACTCAAACCAGTGCTGCTGCACATGCAGCACAATCGGGTCTTCGCAGAGGTAGGATCCCAGCCAGGGGTCTTTGCGCAGCAAACGCGGCTGCTGAAATACTTTCTGGTCATAATGGGCAATGTCGAGATGTACTTCGTCGGTGAAGCGGATGATATCACGCGGCGACAGCGGCTCGGTGCGATGAACGCAGATCAGGTCGATATCGACTGTGCCGCCCAGGAGTGGTTCTTCCTGCAGCAGCGATCCGGTCAGATAGACACAGATCAGACTGCGGTCGTTGTAGACCATTTCTGCCACTTTTGTTTTGGCCAGTTTCATCAGTGAGTCGCGGGTAATACGCATGGGCTTATCCTGTGTGAGGCTTAGTCATCCTGCCCTGCGATGGGCAGTTCGGGTTGATAGGGCGGAAGAGACATGGTCTGCCGGATGCGGTTTTCGATCCAATCCAGGTCCTGGGGATTGCGGACGTAGTCCAGTTGGTTGGTGTCGATGGTAAGAATTTCGCAGTTTGAGCCGCAGTCATTGAGGAAGAATTGATCGTAGGCCTGGTTCAGTTCCTCGATATAGGCCACCTCCATGTTGCGTTCATAGGAACGATCGCGCAGGGCGATGCGCTGCATGAGGGTTTCGGTGCTGGCACGCAGGTAGACGATCAGGTCGGGTCGAGTGATCTTTTCGGCAAGGGCGGCATGCACGTTGTTGTAGGTTTCCAGTTCGTCACCGAAAATGTTGATGCTGGCAAAGAGAGCATCTTTGTCAAAGGTGTAATCAGAGATGATGTGTTTTTGTTCCGCCATGAAAGAGGGGATAGATTCTCTTTGCTGATGGTAGCGGCTGAGGAGAAAGAAGATTTGCGTCTGAAAGGCATATCGCTTGCGGTCGCTGTAGAAATCGCTGAGGAAAGGGTTTTCTTCAAATATCTCCAGCGCCAGGTTGGCGTCAAAGGGTTTTTGCAGCATTCGAGCCAATGTGGTTTTTCCAACTCCGATGACACCTTCAATCACAAAATACATAACTACTCCCTGGTTTTCCCCTGTAAAATGCAGGAGAGAATTTAACTATTCTGAATTAAAACTATACCACAAGACGGGGTCATATAAACGATTAGAAACCTTAAGGTTTTTTAAGGTTTCATGTTTGAAAGAGAGTAATCAATTCGTGAAATAGGGATTAGGAAATCACTCCCGACTGTCATTGCAAAGGAACGTAGCGACTGCTATAGTCCTCGAAGGAGATGGCAATTCCCACCATCGTTGTGGTTGTTACGTGTCCACGTCGGGTTTAAATACAGATGAGAAGTGATCCTGCGTGATCTTAAAAAAGGAGAGCGGTTTCTCACAAACCGCTCTCTGTGACTATATTGCAAACTGTTCAGTTGGTCACTGAAAAGCTGCTCCAATGCGGGGTCAAAGCGACCCATGCCAGCTTCACGTTGCAGCAGTTTTCCTTTTCCCTCAAGGAGTAATTGCGCTAATAACCGGATATATTTTATCACCATAGGGTTACTTAATCAACAGTTTTTATGATACTTCATGTAAAAATTTTGTTAAAGGTGGGGAATGGCTCAGGAAACGAAGGAATTGGTTGAGCTGGAATAAGAAACGAGGAGAAAGTAACGAAGGCGGGCTATCAAATCTCCCGCAGGATCATAGCCCTGCGGGAGATTGTAGAATTCGTTTCTGAAAAACTTACGGAATAGGCAGGGCTTCAAGCTGGGCGATGAGGCTTTCGAGGTAATCGAAACCGCCCTGCCAGAAGGCGGCCTGGCGTACGTCGATGCCGGCGTCGTCGAGAGCATCGATCGGGGCTTTGGAGCCGCCAGTTGCCAGCAGTTGGATGTAACGCGGTTTGAAGCTCTCGCCTTCCGATTTGTACTGTTGATAAAGAGCGAGCACAAGCAGTTGTCCGAAGGTATAGGCGTAGACGTAGAAGGGCACGTTGTAGATGTGGGGGATGGAAACCCATTCCCAGCGGAACTCATCGCCAATCTCGACTGCGTCCCCAAACTGTTCCTTGAGATTTTTGAGATAGGCTTCAGCCAGCTCGTCCACGGAAGCGCCCTTGGCGATCATCTCATGGGCGGTACGCTCAAAGATGGCGAAGTAGGCCTGGCGCAGGATGGTGGCGTAGTTGTCGTCAATCTGGTTGAAGAGCATATCCTGGCGCACTTTTTCGTCAGTCTCTTGTCCAAGCAGGCGGTCAACGAGTACCATCTCGCCAAAAGTGGAGGCGGTTTCGGCCAGCGGCAGGCAGGCGTGGGCGTTGAAGACGCTGTGGTTTGAAGCCAGCATGGAATGGATGGCGTGTCCCAGTTCGTGGGCCATGGTGGAGACATCGTCCGCCTTGCCCTGATAATTAAGCAGCACCCAGGGGGTTATATCCGGCACGGCGGTCAGGCAGAAGGCCCCGCTGCGTTTTCCTTTGCGTACCTCTGCGTCGAGGTGTTCATTGACAAAGACCCGTTCGGCCATCTCGGCGAAGGTCGGGTCAAATTCGGTGAAGCATTCCATGACCATGTCATGCGCCTGGGCATAGGTGTATTCTTTGTCTGATTCGGCGACAGGGGCGTAAACATCGTAGCGGCGCAGTTTTTCCACACCCAGCCATTTGGCCTTCAGGCGGAAGAAACGCTGGAAGAGGGGAGCATTCTTGCGGCACACATCGAGCAGGGTGGCAACGATATCATCGGGGATATCGTTGGCCAGGTTGCGGGGGGCAATCGGAGCAGCGTAACCGCGCAGTTCAAGCTGCTCATTGCGCCAGTCGCGCACCAGATTCTGGTAGATTTGGCCGAGGATGTTGCCGTCTTCGCCGTAGACTTTGTACAACTCCTGATATGCCTGTGCACGCAGTTCGGGGTCGTGGTGACGGGCATAGACCATCAACTGGCCGCGGGTGAGTTCTTTTTCTTCCCCGTCTTCGGTGATCTTGAAGGTGTAGCGGTTGGTGATGGTGGCGTAAAGGGTGGTCAGGGCGGAAGCACCAGTGACATCTTTGATGTTGATGATCTTCTCTTCGGCTTCGCTGAGGGTGTAATCCTTGAAATGGCGGATGGCATCCAGCCAGTATTGAAGATCGCCGGAAGCGGCCATCAGGGGCTGGGCGGTTTCTTCAGGGAGAGCTTTCCACCACAGGCTGAAGAAGAGCGTGCGGTTGCTGAGGCCGGCCATGAATTGCTCGATGCGCGCCAGCAGGGCCAGTGCGGCCTGGTTTTGGGTATCCTCGGAGAACCACAGTTCCACAAATGCGTATAGCTTATGGGAGGTATAGGTGAGGGTCTCCAGTTCCTTGAGAATCGCCATGAAGGTCTCAGAGTCGATGTTTTCAGTTAATTGATCGCGGCGTTTCTCAAAGGCTGCGGTCAGGCTTTCCAGTTTGGCAAAAGTTTCTTCCAATTCCGGACTATCCGGGCCCGGCAAGAGGTCAGATTTGCTCCAGATGGTTTGTTGGTATTCTTTTTGTGTGGTCATTTTTTTCTTTCCATAGTCACTAAATTTTATGAGGTCATTTTTTGATTGGTGGTTGAGCTGCTTTCCGCAACTGCTGGCGCAGCCTGTCGATTGGCAGCCGCTGGCCACTTTGGGGGTCTTGATAATACCAGGTTTTCCAGCCGTTGGCCGGGCCCGGTCGAATATAGCGGGCGATCTGATGGATCGAGCCGCGTTGGTCCTGATAGGAAAGGGATCCATCGGCCATGATGGCAGCGGTGATCTCGCTTTTTTCTCCGAAATACAGGTTCTGCCCTGGAGTCAGGAGTCCGTTTTCCAGCAGTGCGCCAAAGGGCAGCCGCGGCTGGCGGCGTGGATTGGGGGTGTCGAAAATAGCATCTTCCGCCGGGTTGTCCGGGATGGCGGTGATGCGTTCCTGGGCCAGGGACACATACTGCGCTTCCTGCTCGATGCCGATCCAGTGCCGTTTCAACTTGCGGGCCACGGCCCCGCTGGTGCCGCTGCCAAAGAAAGGATCCAGCACGACGTCACCCGGGTGGGTGGCGGCGAGGAGGATGCGATACAGCAGAGATTCAGGTTTTTGAGTGGAGTGGGCTTTTTGTCCGTTGACCTTGAGGCGTTCCTTGCCCACACACAGTTTCAGTTCCCAGTCACTGCGCATCTGCAAATCACCGTTGAGGGATTTCATCGCGTGGTGGTTGAAGGTGTAGCGTGCGCCGCGTTCCTTTTGTGCCCACAGCAGGGTCTCGTGGGCGTTGGTGAAGCGCACCCCGCGGAAATTGGGCATGGGGTTGGTTTTAATCCACACAATGTCATTCAGCATCCAGAAGTTGAGGTCCTGCAGAATGGCGCCCACGCGGTAGATATTGTGATACGAACCGATTACCCATAAGGTGCCGGTCGGTTTGAGCACCCGCCGGCAGGCGGAGAGCCAGTCACGGGTGAAGCTGTCATAGGTGGCGAAATCGTCAAACTGGTCCCAGTGGTCATTCACGCCATTCACCCGCGAGCGATCCGGCCGGTGCAGTTCCTGGCTCAGTTGCAGGTTGTACGGCGGGTCGGCAAACACCAGATCAACCGAGTCTTCGGGAATCTGGCGCAGGACTTCAACGCAGTCGCCCAGCAAGACCTGGTCAAGCGGCAGGCGGGGATGAGGGTGGGGAGCGGGTTCATGGGGCATGAAATGATTTTATCATCATTGAGACCGGAGCAATGTGCAATGGGGACAGGGATTAGGGCCTACGCATGAAATTTTGAGGTCAATCAACGCTCAAAAATGACAAAAGTAAGCCCCCTTTCGCTCAAAGCAAACCTCCACCGGCCACTTTGCTGTTTTCCAGCAAGATTTTGCCTATTGCCAGACCGAAACCAGTTGTGCGAGAGTATC
>JAIOTF010000433.1 GCA_021107195.1 Anaerolineaceae bacterium
ATACGCGCCAGGTTTTCTGCTTCCTGCAGGCGCGGGTCAACGCGCGAGAGAAAGTCTTCCAGTGACGTGAAAGGCTGGCTGCGGATCACCCGGTCAATGGTACGCCGCGTCAGGTTCTTCACCTGACCCAGTCCCATGAACAGGGTTTTCTTGACAATCCCGTTTTCCTGCTCAACCCGTTGTACCGAAAAATCATGCCGTGAGAAATTAACATCTGGGACACAAATCGCCAACCCCATGCGTCGCGCCTCACTAATATAAACGCGCTGGCGATAATAACCGCCCCAATTGGCCAGCACAGCCGCCATAAATTCAGCCGGAAAATGGGTCTTGCACCACGCCGAGCGCCAGGCCACTTTGGCATAAGAAGCAGCATGCGCTTTGGGGAAACCATACCCGGCAAAGGCAGCTATCATTTCCCACACCCGTTCGCCGGTTTCCAGGGGAATACCGCTGCGTTGTTGTGCCTCCTGAATAAATTTCTGCTGCAATTCCTGCATGCGCTTGCCGGGATCAAAATGGCTCATCGCCCGCCGCAGCAAGTCCGCTTCGGCCAAACTGAAGCCAGCCAGCTCATGGGCAATGCGCAGCACCTGCTCCTGATACAGGATGACACCAAACGTCTCGTCCAACAAAGGCGCCAGGGCAGGATGCAAATGCTGTACTTCCTCCTCGCCCCTGAAGCGCCGCACAAAGGCATCCTTAAGCCCGCCTTTCAGTGGCCCCGGGCGGTACAGGGCCAGAGCGGCGATGATATCCTCTTCGCTGCGGGCGCAGATCTCCCGCAGGGTGGCCCGCATCCCCGGACTTTCTATCTGGAAACAACCGATTGTCTGGCCGCGCTCCACCCGCACAGAGGTTTCAGGATCATCATCTGGAATGGCGTTAAGGACAGCATTTATATTCGCATAGCTTTCCAGTTGATCCTCACGAACATACTCGGCCACATCCCCCAACACCGTCAGACCGCGAATGCCCAATAGATCGATCTTGACCAGGCCCAACAATTCCACCGATTCGAGGTCCATCTGGGTGATGGTCACACCCTTACTGCCCGAGCGCATGACAGGCACCAGATCCGTCAGCACACCGGGAGCAACGATCAACCCGCCGGCATGCACCGAAAGATGGCGGGGGAGTTTCAATAATGCCTCTGCTTCATCCAGGACTTTCTGATAGCGCACAGAGCGATACGTTTCACGCAATACCGCGAACGGTGATTCAGCCCCTTCAACATCCTCTTGCCGGCGAGCAAAAAAAGAATGGGGAAGCTGCTTAACCATCTTGCGGATCTGGTTCTGCTCCAATCCATACGCTTTGGCAACATCTCCCACGGCTGAACGCGGACGGTAACGATTAACCGTGCCAACCATTGCCACACGTTCTGCACCATAGGTCTCAAATACATGCCGGATGACATTGTCCCGGCGGCGGGAACACAAATCGGTGTCAATATCAGGTGGGGTAGCCCGAGCTGGATTCAAGAAACGTTCAAAATACAGGTTCAACTGCAAAGGGTCTGGTCCAGTGATGTCGAGACAGTGCGCTACCAGCGACGAAGCAGCCGAACCGCGCGAAGAGACAGGCACACCCTTTTGGCGGGCGAAGGCCAGGATCTCTTCGACGATCAGAAAGATCGGTTCGTAGCCCATTTGGGTAATCACGTCCAATTCATGTTCCAGCCGCTCCCGGATTTGCGGGGTGATGCGGCCATACAGCCGTCGCGCGCCCGTCTCGGCCTTGCTGCGCAAGACCTGTGCGGCTGTCTTTCCTCGGGGCAAAGGCACGGTGGGCATGTGCGTCTCACCCAGCGGGAAATCGAATTTGCACCGTTCGGCGACTTTCACCGTCGCTTCCACTGCCTTTGGGTAGTGACTGAATCGTGTCTGCATCTCCACAGGACTGACAAAGTAAGCCCCTTCCGGCGCAGTCTCATTCAGGGCTACCTCATCCAGCCGTTTATTGAGCCGGATAGCAGTCAATGTGCGCTGCAAGGCAGCCTGGTCCGGGGTAAGGTAATACACCGGGCGGGCCACCACCACCGGCAGATGCAGTTCCTTGCTGCGTTTGGAAATGGGAAAGATTTGTTTTGGGTCCTGAAGGGTGAGGTACAAGCGGTCGGGAAATAGCTCGGAAAGCTGCGGAAGCATCGTGCCAGCCGATACCCATGCCGGGCTGAGGGCGATCAAATCAGCAGAGTGCGCGGCCAGTATATCCAGGGTGCATTCTGCTTCAGGTTGTTCGCCCAATGCAAGAGCGCTGCTCAAACGGCACAAATTGGCCCAACCCTCGCGGCTGGTGGCCAGCAGGGACAGCGGGCTATTTTCCAGTTCCACCTCCATGCCAATGATGGGTTGAATGCCAGCCTTCCGGCAGGCGGCAACGAACTCAACCGTACCAGAAAGCAGGCGGTGATCGGTCAACCCCAAAGCCGGCATGCCGCAGGATTGAGCCGCCTGCACCAGCTCAGCCGGAAGCAGCAACCCTTCCTGCAGAGAATAAGCTGAATGGGTGGTCAAATGGATAAACATTAACCTGATTCTAACGGATTACATCGAATCAAGGTGAAACTGCCACGTCAACTTCAATAGACCAAAAGATATTCCCTATTCACTCTGAATCCGCCACACATGCACCACAGACTTGTATTCATCTGCCAGGCGCTCGATGACATACAGCAGGCCGTGCTGGCGGTCAAAGGCGGCTGCCCCGGTCAAATCTTGCTTATACTCCTCGAGACTGGTCTCCGGATCAAAGAAAACTGGATTGAGGTTCAAGCTGGCATAAGGCTGTGGTTGCCAGGTTTCTGCCTCACCGTTTGCCACCGCAACCAGATCGGCGGGGTTGAAGAAGATGATCTGTGCCTGATAATCATCTGCCCAGTACCCGCGGTTGTCATACGGCCACTCGGGCGGGTCCGGACAGGATGGTGGATTCTGTTCTGCACAGTCATATTCCCAAACCAGGCCATTAGCGAACCCATACCAGGCATTGCCGAGCGCCTTCGTGCCCACAAAGACCACATCCGACTTGTCTCCTTAAGTCAACCAGGCACCATCCCACCAA
>JAIOTF010000419.1 GCA_021107195.1 Anaerolineaceae bacterium
GCTTGACCAAGACATTGATGTGTCCCAGGTATTCGCCCTATTATTTACCAAACAGGAGTACACAATGACTTCTGGATAATTTGTGAACCGCAAGCACTTATTTTTTTAAAATCACAACTATCGAGAAATATATAGAAAAAAAGGGTAATCGTTACATCAATAATAGCGGGGGAAAGAAAATCGTTCAGGTCTCGTTATTTCAGCTTCGGGATCAGGTCAGGCTAAGCTAACGCACCCGGCGCTTCCAGGACTCCGTGATCTGCAATCCACGCGGGCTCTGACCCGAAGGCAGCGATAAAAACTCTGCCATCAACCGGTGGAATTTTTCACTCTCTTCTTGCATGGGGAAATGACCGGATTCCCGGAACAACATTATTTTGACCTTTTTCGGCAAAGTCATCAGGGTTTCATCTTCAGCCGTCCCGATGACAGGGTCATCAAGCCCCTGCACCATCAAACAAACCGTTCTACATTGCCGCCAGAGTGTTTGCAGCCGAATATCATCCACCCCATGCCAGCAGTCCCGCATTACCTCGGGAGCGATTTTCGGTGAATCTTCAACAATTGGAGACAGCCCCGGCTTTTGAGCTGTCATCAAATCCGCCAGCGCTGTCGAAGAAGCCGTGCGTAAACGTTCGTTGACCAAATCGGCTTTCAGAGGATAGGCAATTGTCAGCACTCGATCAACAAATTGCGGATACCTGGCAGCATATTGCAGTGCTACGATCGCCCCAAATCCGTGTCCCACCAGGGCCACTTTTCCAATCCCCATGTGATTCAAGAATTGGTCAAGCAGTTCAACCTGCTGATCCAATGAAAAATCGCTCACCCTGCGAGATGTTTCGCCAAACCCCCAAAGATCCAATGCATACGCCCGAAAATCGGTGGATGCCGCTTGCAGGCTGGGAATCCAATAACGCCAGGACCCCACCCAGCTGTGCAAGAAGATTACTGGCCGGCCGCGTCCCAGCACCTCGTAATGTACGATCTCCTTATTGATCAGAACAACGCTCATACCTTTAATTCACTTCCTATATTTTTGCAGCAAATCGTTTACCCTGTGTGTCAACTCATCCGGAGCAAATGGTTTCAACAAATATTCTACCGCTCCGGCTTCGTACCCGATGTTAATTTCCGATTCCTGGCCCTTGGCAGACAGAAAGACCACGGGAATATCCTTGAGCGTGGGGTCTGCCTTCATCTGGCGGCAAGCCTCAAACCCATCCATGCGCGGCATGCGAACGTCCATCAGGATCAAATCGGGGGTCTCTTGTCCTGCCGCTTCGAGCGCTTCCTGTCCATCTTTATAAGCCACAACCTGATGACCTGCGAATTGCAGGGTAAAAGTGATCAATGCTCGAATGTCTTGTTCATCTTCTGCAATTAAGATCTTTGCCATACATTATTCCTCAGCGTTGAATACCGGTAAGGTAAAAGAAAATGTACTGCCTTCGCCTTCTATACCGCTGCTCTCAAACCAAATTTCGCCGCCCAACCGCTCGATAAGTGTTTTCGAAATCGCCAGTCCCAAACCTGTCCCGGCCGTAGCCATCACCATGGGATTTTCCCCGCGATAAAATCGCTCAAAAATGCGATTCTGTTCCCCGGGCTGAATACCAACCCCCGTATCCTTGACATCAACCTGCAAAAAATCCCCTTGATGGTAGACCTTGATGAAAATATCTCCTTCTTCTGGCGTGTAATTGTAAGCATTCGCAAGCAGATTCTTGGTAATCTGCCTGATGCGTTCCGGATCACCAGATGCCAAAGGCAGCTCGTTAGCAACCTCAAGTGAAAACTTGATCCCCTTTTCCGGTTTGCGATGGTTCAATTGGAAATCGGCAATCACATCTTCCACCACTTCCTGCAAATCCATTGTGGTGATCATCACTTCTGCTTGGCCTGACTCGATCCGGGAAACATCCAGAAGATCACCCACTAGGATATTCAACCGCTCGGCATTTTCGCGCACGATTTCAAGGAATCGATTCTGTTGCTCATCGAACGTACCGGCAGCCCCCATCAACATCACTTCCACATATCCCTTAATCGATGTGATCGGCGTGCGCAGCTCATGGCTGACGTTGGCAATGAATTCGGATTTCATCCTGTCCAGCATCACTTCACGGGTAATATCACGGAAAATGGATACCGTTCCTAAAAATTCATTGCCGATCAACACCGGCGAAAGATGCACAGAAACCACCAGATCATTATCCAAATCAATTTGCTCCGCATACACCTCGCCGGATCGATAGGATTTCGGATATTCTGACCATTCCTGGATCGTCGTCCGCCAGGTGTCGGCTGCCTTGCCAAACAACCCCATGAACTGGTCTAATGGATTCCCAACCACTGCTCCCTGATCAAGGTCCAGAATTTTAGACGCCGAATTGTTGAACAAAGTGACTGTATTGGTGGTATCTGTTACCAACACACCATCTGCCACAGCCTCAAGAATAGCGCGTGAACGGCTTGCCTCAATCTGCTGTCCACGGAACATCGTCCCGAGATTCTCTGCCTGGTCACGGATCAAATTGAATAACTCAGCATTACTTAGTGAAATACTGATCTGCCGTGCAGTGGCTTCCAAAAGCCCCACCTGCTCAATAATAAAGAAAGCGGGTGTGCTGTGGAAGAGAAGCAAAGCCCCCAACACCTGTTCACCGTGGATCAAAGGCACGGCAATCACGCTTCTATATCCCGGCGAATCCACCGTACCGAAGTACCAGCGCGGGTCACTCCCGGAATCATCCAGCAGCGCCGAATTGAGCTGTTCAATCACACAATGGAGAATGAGTCTTACAGAAGGACGTGACGCGA
>JAIOTF010000098.1 GCA_021107195.1 Anaerolineaceae bacterium
ATCGAAGATTTTGGGGAAGGCGGGGGATGGGGTGCTTTTTACCGCAAGCGTACACCGTATCACAAATGATCACAAACAAGCGCTGCTTTTCCTTTCCAAACCCAAACATCTGGCAAACTCTAAGCCTCAATAACGACGCTTGTTGTTATAATCAACGGTACAAAACGATATTGATAGTAATAGGAAACAAAAATGTTCATTGATGAAATTGAAATCTATGCCCGCTCCGGCAAAGGCGGCGATGGCGCCATTCACTTCCTGCGCGAAAAATATGTCCCCCGCGGCGGCCCCGATGGCGGTGATGGTGGCCGTGGAGGTGATGTTGTCTTCCAGGTCATCCCCATCCTCAACACCCTCTCAAAATTCCACCAGAAAGAGCGGTTCATTGCCGATGATGGCCGCAACGGTAAGAAAAAGAACATGACCGGCCGTTCAGCCGAGCCGCTCATCATTCCCGTCCCTCCGGGTACAGTCGTTTACAACGCCGACACCGGCCATATCATCGGCGACCTGGTCGAGCCGGATCAGCGGCTGGTTGTATGCCGCGGTGGACGTGGCGGACGCGGCAATCAGCATTTCGCCACATCTCGCCATCAGGCCCCCCGTACCGGTGAACGAGGCGAGCCCGGACAAGAATTGAACCTCCGGCTGGAACTCAAACTGATCGCCGATATTGGTTTGGTCGGCGTGCCCAATGCTGGCAAATCCAGTTTCCTGGCTTCCGTCACCAATGCCAAACCCAAGATCGCTGACTATCCTTTCACCACCCTTGAACCCAATCTCGGTGTCGCCGAGTTGGATATCGAGAACACTCTCGTTCTGGCCGACATCCCCGGCCTTATCGAAGGTGCCCATCAGGGTGTCGGCCTGGGCGATGCTTTCCTGCGTCATATCCAGCGTACGCGGGTTATCATCCACATGCTGGACGGTCATTCGATGGGCCCCGTGGTCGATTTCTCCCAGATCAACGCTGAAATGGCCCTCTTTGATAGTGCCCTTTCAGAAAAACCGCAGATTGTCGCCTTCAATAAAATGGACATGCCGGATGTGCGGGAAAAATGGCCAGAGGTCAAAGCGGCCATTGAAGCCAAAGGCTACGAAATCATGGCCATTTCTGCTCTTGCCAAAGAGAATGTGCGCCCTTTGCTTTACCGTGCTGCTGAACTGTTAAAAACCACCCCTGTCCCCGAACCGGTAGGTGAACTGCCTGTCTATCGCCCCGGCGAAGACCCGCGTGATTTCAAGATTGGAAAGTACAAAGGTGGCTACCGTGTCAGCGGGGCTGCCATTGAACGAGCCGCAGCCATGACATACTGGGAATACGATGGCTCGGTGCGCCGCTTCCAGCGTTTGCTGAGTGTTCTCGGCATTGAAAAGGAACTGCTTGATCTTGGTGTCGAAGTTGGCGATACAGTTTTTATTGGTGATTACGAACTCGAATGGCAGGATTGATCCTGTAATCATTCCATGATCTACCCTGCACGGTGCACCAGCTCTTGCAGGGCTTGCTTTTTCCGCTTCTGGTCAGATTGACTCCGGCGGAAAGCAATCAAAAGATGTAGAAACGATGAAATGAAACAATGTTGCAGATGTCATTGCGAACCCCGTAAGGGGTGTCACTCCCTGGCACTGTCGTCAAGGCAAGTGTGCGCCGCACTGCGCCGCAGTGCAGGTGGGCAATCCCCTCCCTGGGTTTTGCCCTCCTCGCAGCGACAACAAAGCCTGATTCTACAAAACTTGACAGCTCCTTTACGGTAGCGCAATTGCATCCTCAACCTGGTTATGGTATCCTATCCCGTAGGAAGGGAATTGCACAACATGACAGCAGACCAGCCATCAGCGAGAAAACGTATCGGAGTCTTCGGCGGCACTTTTGACCCTCCCCATATCGGCCACATGATTTTGGCAGCAGAAGCACGCTTCCAGCTTAACCTGGAAAAAATCCTCTGGGTACTGACCTCCGTTCCGCCCCATAAAAGAAATCAGCATATCAGCGAAATTGACCAGCGTCTGACGTTGCTCCAGGCTGCCATTCAGGATGAACCTGCTTTTCTCCTCTCCCGTGTAGATATCGATCGTGACGCCCCCCATTATTCCGTCGATACCATGCGCCTCTTGCGGGCGCAATACCCTGATCAGGACTTGATCTATCTCATTGGGGAAGACTCTCTCTACGATCTCCCCGCGTGGAATCACCCACAGGAGCTCGTTAATGAACTCGCTGGTCTGGGCGTCATGCGCCGTCCCGGCAAGAAGGCCGATTTGTCTGATCTGGAGACTGCACTGCCTGGCATCACCGCAAAGGTTGAATTTGTGAAAGCGCCGCTGCTTGGGATCTCTTCCAGCCAGGTGCGCCAGCGCATCGCCCGCGGAGAGGCCTTCCGTTATTACCTTTTGCCTGCCGTCTACGAGTTGATTCAATCACACCGCTATTATTACATTTGAACCATTAATTGTATGATTAAGGATATTAAGGAGATTGGGATGAAGAAAAGAGTCCACATTGCATTGCTATTGTTAACATTGGTTTTTGTGCTCGCTTGCGGGTCGGGGGCAGCCGCCACACCTACTCCCAACCTGGAAGCCACTATGGGAGCTGCAATCGCCCAGACCAAAGCCGCGCAGCAAAACGCCCAGCCTGCCGCCCCGGCGGTTGACTTGCAAGCCACAGTTGATGCTCAGGTGCTGGCCACGCTTGCTGCCCAGCAGGCCGCCGCGCAGAGCGAAGCCAATCCGGCGCCTGAAGATTCCCAGCCAGCCCAGCCGCCTGCCCCGCCGGTGCAGCCTGAACCGCCCCAGCCCTCTGGAGACCTCGCCGCTACTCAGCAGGCCCAACCTATGTACGACTTTGTCCAGCAATTGAAAAATAAAGCCAATCTTTGGTCTGCCGAAGGGGTTTATCATCACGTTGGCTCATTTGATCAACGTAGTATGAAGCCAAACAGGTTCTCATGGTGGTTTGCCGACGGGGATTATGACAGTTACGTCATCCGCGCAGACATCAGTTGGCGTGCCCCAAACGGGGCCGACCCGGCGGATAATGGCTGTGGCTTTGTTTGGGCCTATGCCGGTGATGATAACTGGCATGTTACTATCCTTGACCTCGAAGGCACAGTGCACACCTACCGCCAGCGCGGCAGTGGAGAGAAGATCGAAATGAAGGGCGGTAAATATTTGGGCGGCCTGGGCCGCACCTCTGGTGAGGCCGAGATGGTCATCACCGTTGAAGATGATCTTTACACTGCCTTCATTAACGGTATGGAGGTCGTGCGTTTCAAGGATCCCTATATCGCCACCGGAAAAATTGGTATGGCGATCAAGAATGGTGAATCACCTGACGGAATGCACTGTATGATGGAAAATATCGGTATCTGGGAATTGCAGTAAAACATGCAAACAAGAGAGGGTTAAAATGATGATCAAAAATAAATCTGCATTGCTTGTGTTATTGGCAGCGCTCGTATTTGTGCTGGCCTGCGGACAATCCGCCGCCGCCACACCCACCCCCAATCTGGAAGCCACCATGGGCGCCGCGATCGCCCAGACCAAAACAGCGGCGGCCGCTGCCCCTGTTCAGCCTCAGGTTGATGTCCAGGCCACCGTTGATGCCCAGGTGCAGTTGACCATGGCCGCTCAACAGGCCGCCCAACCAGCGCCGCCGGCCGAGCCACCCGCCCCCGTGGACGAACCTGCTCCTGTTGAAGAACCCCAGCCCGAGCAGCCCGCACCCCCCGCCGATAGTTCACAGACCGGCGAGCAGGCCATGGCCCAGCTTGTCCAGGAGCTTTACGACAACCGCCGCCTCAGTATCAAGGAAGGCGAATACATCAAACTCGATGATTTCAATAATGCGCTTTATAAGAACCAGACCCACGAATGGTGGCGTGCCGGTGCACAGGCCAGTGACTTTGTCCTGCGTGCTGATGTCAGTTGGCGGGGGAGCGCACAGCCCTCTGCGTCCGGCTGCGGCTTCATGTATTCCGGCTCGGCCCTGGATGACTATCACATTACCATCCTATCCACTGAAGGTATTGTTCACACCTACCGTTCCCGCGGCGGGAAGGTCATCGAAATGAAAGGGGACGAATATTCAAAATCCTCGGTATCTCTTCTGGTTCAGCCAGGATCATGCTCATTCTCGATGACAAGAAAATGACCTTTTATGTCAATGGTGAAGAAGTTGTCCAGTTCAAGGATCCCTATTTCAACAGCGGCAACCTCGGCTACGCCATTAATTCTTACACCCCCAATGGCATTAATTGCCAGATGACCAACGTCGAACTCTGGAAGATTTATTAGGAATGCAAATAAACCTCCCCTGAATTCGCCGAATTCGGGGGAGGTGGTTCCGCAGGCACCGGCGGGGGAATTTGTTGCCGATATTTTACTTGTAAAAATTACATCGTACAGCATAGGATCAGGAGCTTTCAAGGACAGGTTTTTTACCGTGGTGTTTCCGTAGTGGCGACGCATGCGTCGCCAGTTGCGGGATTGTCCATCTTATCGCAAGGTGCGCCAAGGCAGGCGCGGCTGGTCATATCTGTCATTGCGAGTGGAGCGAAGCAATCTCCGAGACAGTAGTGGACGCTGCGCCTGCTTTCCAATCCCTTTCCCCTCATTTTTCCCGGCAGTTTTCAATATGCTGAAATATATCTGTTGTAGGTTCGACTTCAGTCGTTAAGTATCTGAAAGTAACAATTAAAATCGTACTGCAAAGCCAGGCTGAGAATTGCTGCATGTTTCCCCAAGAAATCACCTAAACAAGATATAATGGGCACAGAAAGAATATTATAGGGTGAATACATGTCACGATGTCAAAATTTAATCCTGACCTTCTCCATGCTTTGCATGGTTCTTTTACTATCTGCGTGTGGTGGTACCGCGCCCGCGTCCACCGAAATGGGTGATGTGCCGGCCGGGCCGCCGACCGCCACCCTTGAGCCAACCGCTACCGAAGTCCCCACTGCCATCCCCACAGAAACACCTGTGCCCAGCGCAACCCCCACCATCACACCGACTCCTACCGCCACCTTCCAGGCTGACTTCACCACCGCCGGGTTCTACACCGCCGGCCCCCTGACAGGTTTCCGCTTCCTGATCGCCGTTGAGCTTAAGGAACCGGTCAAAGGCGAATACTACGCCCTTGTGAAAAAGAATAAGGAATACACCTGCGAAGTCCTCGCCGCCTACCCCAACCGCCTCTACTGCACCGGACGGCAGGCCGCCGCTCAGGACTATGTCACTTACCAGATTTTCGAGACCGCCACCGATCGCCCTGTCTTCGCCGGCGAGGTGTGGTGTGATCTCCCGCTGCGGTAGTTGGTCATTGCCCTCTGGAAGAGGGCGTGGCCGCCACAGGCGTCCTCGCTTGCGGGCAGATTTCGCATTACTATTGTCAAATCTGGGGGGAAAGGTTATAATTTCGGTCGCATTGCATTGGGCGGTTAGCTCAGTTGGTTAGAGCGTTGCGTTGACATCGCAAAGGTCATGAGTTCGAGTCTCTTACCGCCCACAAAATGTAACACTCGGTTGATTACAGCCGGGTGTTTTTACTTAAGGTCATG
>JAIOTF010000226.1 GCA_021107195.1 Anaerolineaceae bacterium
AATCCTGCCACCCAATTTCGGGCTGTTTTTCGAACAAAAGCGGGGCATTTATCCCCTTTTTTAGTCGAAAAGCAGGTAAAAGTGGGGTGCTTTTATAGAAAAAATGCTCTCTCCGACAAGCTGCTAGAAGATCTTATGCTGACGCATAAAAAAGTTCAAATAGTTTATGTGGCAGATGTTACAGAATTATTTAACGAACGAAAACTCCTGTTGTATGAAATGGATGTGCCGCTTGGTACTGATTTTAAGCCAGCACAGCCTGATGCAAAAATAAGAAAACCAAGGTGCCTTGTTTTATTCTATGATGAGTGTGAAACCGTTGATATTGTGTTAAAAGATGGTTCAACGACTCGTATCCGCAAAGCTCTGTGGACGATAAAGCTCGGCATGGTTTCCGACGAAGAATTCGATAAAGCTATCAGTCCTCCATTCATGAAAAAGCCGGACATTGAATAGTATCTGCGAATTGCTGATCTTTTCGTTCGACAATCTGCTGATCAGCGTAATGCATGCAGTGCATCATAAAAAGCCAGGTCGGCATCAAAAAGTTCAAACAGAGAATAAACAGGCGTCTTGAAATATGGCAACAATTTGGGGTGTTTATCCTTTACCATGGCTTGATTCCGGTTGATCCAGCGCGCCATAAACGGACAAGATTGAAAGCCGCACATTCGGCCGGGGGGGCTTACCTGACATCGCTTCCCGAACATATCTCCGTTCCGGTTATCTGTAGATGTCAGGACCAATGCTGAATATTTGGTCGTTTATCTTTTTGTTTAAAAATCTGCGCCAGTGTAAGAAACAGGCGAGTTTTTGACCTTCTTCAATGGGAATGTGCCATTTTTTGTTTAATTGAAAGGCGTGCGGAAACACACCATCAGCGCACCATTTACGCATAGCAGCTGCTGATTTTTCAGCAAACACCGCAATTTCTTCAGGTGTGTACGAATTTCTTTCATACCCAATAATCTTGTCTTCGGCATCTGCGACATAGTAATATCGATGGTCTGCCAGCCATTTGCCTAACAGGTGTTCGGTATACATATTCCAGTCCTCATATTCCAAAACGCCTATGTAGCTGCCAAAGCATTGCTGTTCCAGTCTGGCGATTAATGTCTTGTCTTCATCAACCACTGGATCAGTGGACGGAGTCCAGCCGAATTCACCTGAAGATAAGCTGAAATATACCTGAGGGTAATATGCGCCATCGTCATATATTGCAAAGTACGCATTTGCGGTAACTTTGGCCAATTGAATGATCTGCGCTTTGGTGAGTGGGTAAGATTGCTCCAGTATCACTTCCTTATGATATTCCATTGATTCGCTGTCTACTGGCCGAAGATGGAGAATTTCACCTGTTCGTTGGAAATAAAACCCTTTTTCCTCCAGAGTGAAGCTGTTGGTTCTGGGGTCCAGGGTAAGGTGGCCATTCCACGGATCAGACCGAAGTTTGGCGTTGTGTTCCTTGTGATTATTCAAGTATTTCCATAATTCCTCCCCGGTCATTTCTTCACGGGGGACGCTGTCACCCCAATGCGTCCCAACATAGCGGTATTTCTTTTTTGCGTTCTTTTTCATGTGTAATGATAAGTTCATAGAATACTCCGTGAGAGACCTGCCCCTTTCAAGGGGGGTGAAAGATAGCGGGCTGCCCACAATTTGGGCAACGACTGATTATTAATATCACATCATTCCCCCGGGGAACCGGGTAAGCTCCCCGGGGGTGGTTTTTGCTCCCTAGCGACCATGCTGGTTGAGAACATTGAGCATCCGCAAATTGAGAACTCTCGCTTTGCGATCTGCCCTGTTCTGCAACCAAACAACCACAGTCCCAATCGCTGCGCCGACGATGATCAGCACAACAATTCCAACCAGGCTTTCGATACTGAAACCGGCCAAAGCCAGTAAAGCACCTACAGCAATTCCAATAGCTACCCGTCTCATAGTGTCCTCTCCTTCTGGAACCAATTGATGATCGGCCGCCAGCCCACGGCTGACTTCCCTCAGCTATTCCCGCCAGCTCTTTGGTGAAATATTTTGAGAGAAGCCAGCCTGTAGGAAAAAGGAGAATGAAACGAGCAGCTATTTGGACAGGTTGTTAAGGAGCAAGTTACCCGCAGAGCTGCGAAACTCTGACCAGACCTGAAAGTCTGTCGGGTGAATTTACGTTTGGGCTAGTTGTCTACCCACAATGGTAAATACCCTGCGTAATCTTCATCAGTGAACGGCACAATTTTTTCCCCGCCAGGTTCTTTGGTTATCAGGTGATAAATATCTACGTGGACTACTGAATAACCAGTTTTTTGAGTCCATTCGGTATATTTTTTTCGCCAGGCAGAAGACAAGGTTACAAGACCCACCGCCATGTCGCCGTTTGACAGCAGTTTTTCAACAGTTCCTTTTACTACTTTTTCTGAAATTGTTTTTGGTGCAGCTATAACTCTGTAAGAAGTACCATTATTGCTTATTTCCATGCTTAAATCATCTTGTATATAACCGCTTTCCCATTTTCTCATAAAAGAATAGAGCGAAAACGCCAGCATTGCTTGTACTGCGGGAAGTTTTACATCAATTCCGCTTGCGAGCGCTTGTTCAAATACAGACGGTTTATCAGCTTTGGGGAGTCCCCAGTCTTCGCAAAGTTGTTGTCCTTTTATAGTTAATGCATAAAACGGCACGTGCGTATCCAACTCGGCATTTTCGTATAAATGGAAGTTGTATTCTGTAATAATTTTTTCCTGTTTCAAATCGTGAAACCCTCTTTTGTTTTTACTACCACCAGAATCGGCGCTGTGTAATGCAGTAATGAGCCGGTCAATTTTGTGTTTGCATGACATTCCACATGAATACATCGCAAACAATATTTGATAATCAGCCAATATTCGTGCTTCGTTTTGTGTTGCATTAAACTTCTTTGGCCAGCCATCAGGTAAACGATCATATACAGGCAACTTTGCCCACAATGCAAGCTCTTTTTTGAACATCTCCCCGGCGAGCACAATGCTAATGTTGTTTGTTATGTTTGTTTCCTGGATATGCTTTGCAGGCACATCAATGTGCGTTACTGCAGGTTGGGGTTGAACACTTTTTGCGCTCTTTAATAGTTTTTCTGCAGCATTGAGGCTCCTTGTTAAGCCTTTGATGTATTGATTTTTTCGTGCCAATTCATTACGGTGTGCTGTTTTTGCTGCTTCCAATTTTGCTTGCATATCTTCTACTTGTCTTGAGGCTTGCAATGCTTGATACACATCCAACGTGTTATATTTCGGAACCCCTAGCACAGCAACATCGCTCTCTACTGTGTCTGGCGAGACTTTGGCCCAAGTCGCTGCGGTTGTTTCTGGCACTAACCGCTGTCTTCCAAACCAAAAAATATTCCAGTCAGAACGCGTCCAATTGAACGGAGCAAGCGGGTCCTTGCTTCGAGCTGCCTCCATTGCTTCCCCTCGTAATGCATGAGCCAATTGAATCAATATATCCAATATGTCCTTATATTTTCGCTCCTGCTCATCACGCTGTTTTTCCTCAGCCAGATCAAGATCTCTCCAGGCATTCTCTACGTATCCGGTCATTGCACCTCAATAAGTAACTATTTGATTTCCGCCGCTTGCAATAATTGAATTGTTTCGCTCACTATTACCTGTACGTCTTCATAAGACAGCGATCCTTGCGTCCAACTGCGCACAGCTGCCGCCGCATTGGATACTGCCATTCTTTCCTCATACAAAGCAGAATGGCCCCCATCACCAACCTGCGATAGCGCAGTATCCGTGACGATCTGTCCCTGAATCGGGTCCGGCTGTCCTGTATTGAGCAACGCACCCAATTCCAGCACACTTGCCCGCAATTCGTTTAATTCTTGAGCGTATGCCTTCCTGGAATTCATGATCTGCCAATTTTGAGGCGTAAGCACCTCTCCATTTTTGGGTGTGAAAGATCTCCCAATCAACATTACGCCAGCGATAACCACAATACCTACAATCACAATCACACTACCAAAAACCGGATTATCGTCAAAAAACTTTTCAATTTCGTTCATGTTCATCACCTCGCAGGGACAGACGGAGCTGCCCCGCCTGCCCCTGTAAGGACTCTAAAAGCCTGCGCCGCGTCTGATTGAGCGGGTAAACATATACATCAACATGGACGCTTTTTGAGTGATCAAATACCCAAATAGCAAACCAACCACCAATTCAATCACCGTCGCATACATACGCGTCAGAATGCTTTTCATCACTTACTCCCTGAAAGTATCCAGCGCGCGCCTCAAACTGCCCGTTACCTCCGGCCTATTCTTGTTTCCGAAGTGGACCGCACGACAATATTCATTGCAGGTGATACCGGGATCAACGGATCAACACTGGCAGATGCGGTACAGCTGGCTATCAATGGCGTTTCTAACACCACCGATGTCAACGCCGGACTGTACCCCCAAATTCCTGCATCAGACACGGTTGCTATAAACTCCCGTGCCGCCCACACCCGAGCATCGTCGTACTTGATCTTTGAAACACCCGTTTCCCGAAACACGGGAACGTCAATCGCCATGGCGGCAGCTTCACATGCGGCGTCGGTGGCGGCTTGCAAGTGGGAGCGGACGTACAGCGCCCGCGGCATGTCAATAGACAACGCCATCAACGGGATAATAAAGAACATTGCAGCTGCCCAGTATATGGATGCAGAACCGCGTTCCCATTTCAGTTTTTTTCCTGACTTGATCCTATCTCGCCGCATCGTCACCAGCCTTCTTGCCTGAACGTACTTCTGGCGTCTCCCATCAATGTGCCGGGAGAGCTGCCGCCTACGAATGCAAGTATGCCCCGGAACCAGTTATCAAATTCCCAATGGACTTCGACAACGATCTGCGATCCGCGCCTGCCACCACCATAGGCACTGACAGAATAGTCACCAATACCTGTTTGAGCCGCATGAGCTTCTGCTGCGGCTATCGCCCTGCCTGCAGGGTTTTGCTGGGACACTGATCCCACCCGTGCGCCGTAATTGGCCGCATTGGTCGCTGCGGTTGCGCAGTAAGCCGCCAGTGCGAGATTAGCCATTCCCAGACTGACCAGGATCATTGCAGGCATAACAATCGCCGTCTCCAGCGCAGCTTGCCCCCGTTCACTGTTCTGGACCAGCCTGGTTCTTTTTAATTGCGATATAAGGCTTACAAAATGGTATCCAATTCGCATGATACTCTCCTTTGAACTATCACTATCCTCCCAGAGAGGAAGCTGCACGTTCAAATACATCAGCAATCGATACGCCCAATGCTCGCATAGCACCCAACACGATGCCGACGATCACCATAGCGATAACTGCGTATTCCAGTGTGGTTGCACCACGCTCTGAATTCTCAACCCAGATGGCCTTGCGAGCGGCCAATTCCAAATTCACTAATTTTGCTTCTGTTTTCTTCATACGTTTGTTTATCCTTTCATCTACTGAAAAACCAGAACGAGCACGCCAGCTATAATCAACGCCAGTACCGGAATAAACTCAACTACCACCGCTCCTCCAGAGCCTTTCACGGTCATTTTCCTGGAACAACATAGAACCAAAGGCGATTTGTTTCGCCCCAATCCAAACCGAGCCTGTTCCCAACCTCGGCTGCTTCCAGGTCGAAAAACTCACCGGCATTGTTTGATGTCCGATCAAATGATTTCACCCGAAATTCCCATTTGCCCAGCAATGGCTCAACCATCATGCGCTTGTCGCGCTTGAAAATCTGCCAAAACTTGAAACGGTTGGCGCCCAATGCAGATTTCAGATCGGCCGGTTTCAACGGAGATATCACCAGGCGGTAATTTTCGGCGGTACTCAAATCCAGCGCCATAGGATTGTCAAATTTGCGAATAGTCTGCACAACTTCAACCCCGGCCAGATCAGATAACCATTTCATCGGATCGGCAATCTGAATATCAGATTTCTTCGCTTCCCGGCGTTCTTTGGTGACCATCATTGACCAATCCTCAAACACCCGGAATACATTGGCCAGTGACTTCGATTGACGAGATGCCTGCAATGCAATCCATAGGATCATGATGACTGTTGCAGCCAGCAGGATGATCATCACAATCTGCAAACGTACTGCCAACAACTGTAGATCATAGGTTTCAAAATTGATTTGTTCTAAAGTCATGCTTTCTCTCCTTCTGGAATTTGTTCCTGTTTTGGATATTTGCCCTGAATCGCTTTTATCACTGAATCGGTTTTTGCAATAATTGCGGTTTGTAATGGTGCGATTTCTCCTCCTAAATTGATATAGCCCTTGCCTTTACCTCCCTTTCGTTGTTTTGTAAATCCAAAAGTGGCTGCATCCAACGGATCGATCTCGCCCAGCCAGATTGATCTACGTTCACGCAGCAACCGCAGGATGCGATCTCCACCGGCCATAACCTGCGCAGGCCCGGCACAAATTGCTGTCAAATGATATTGATGTCCATATCCAATGACATCGCTGATCAATTCCAGGAAGCTGCTGCGGAATATCAGCTCAAAATTATCCAGAAGCATTACCACCTGACGCCCGTCTGGGTTTTGCAGGTGTGTGCTGACATATCCCAACAAGGTCTCAGTATCCTTGAGTGTGCTGGCAAATGCCACTGTTTGCGGCAAATGACTGGCCAGATTCAAGCCCCTGCTTTCCGGAGAGCCAATATACAACGCCAGCTCTTCGGGGGATTTATTCTTTGCCAATCCAATTGCAATATTGAGCAATAAATTGGTTTTTCCGCCTCCGGATGTGCCGGTAACTGTGATATATTCGCCGCTGTTAATCGGAATCTGGAAATTCCGCAAAGTGATGCGATGAATTCCCATAGAAACCCGGCCTGGAGATGTCTTGAGATCATTCCAATAAAACACATCAGGCTTCGGCGGTACTTGCATTGCTCGTTTCCCCTTCCATGATCGGGCAATCTGAACTGCGCATCGCTCTATTCCTTTTGAGATTTGTGTGAATCTTGTGCCGCTTGCAGGTGCAGCAATTTGCACCTCCATTGGCCGGGAAGCTCTTACGAGGCCCCGGCCAGGAAGGTGTGCGGGTCGCGGAGGGGTCGGACCCACAAGCATGGTGTATTCGCTGGGATCAATCATATTCAACGCAATTGCCTGGCTGAAATTAGATGAAATCCGATAATTCAGCATCGTAGTGGCGGTGAGGATCATCATCATCTTCAAGCCGCCCGTTTCACGGGACAGCCGAATAACCGTGTTCTGCATAGCCTCAGACAGGTCCATGAGCGCAGGGAAATTGTCAATGAGAAGAAGTACCCACGGCTTTTTCTCCAGCTCAGCCGGAGTCATTGCGCGCCGTTCATTGACTATGCTTTGTATGATCATGAACAGACGGGTCATACGTTCTTCTTCGTAGGACAACACTACGGCACCAACATGAGGAAGTTTTTCCAGTAAGCGTAAATGACGCTTATCCAGATCAAGAATGTATACCGCTGCCTCTTTCGGCGTCATCGTTTTGGCCAAGGACAGAACAAAGGTTTGCAGGGCAATTGACTTTCCCGTACCAGGCGCACCAATGATTTGCAAATGCCCCTCATTCAGGTCAACTACCAACGGTATTTGTTTTACTGCCACGGGGTCATCGGCCATGCCAATAATGATTTTCTCTGATTCGCTTTCGGGCAGATCATCAAGTACCAATGTTTTGGGGAGTGGCGCCACCCACAATTCGTCCGGCGAAGGGTGCCCCCCTGCTTCAAACGCTCGCTGAATAGCTTCCACTGCTGCGGATATTTGTGTTTTTGGCTCCACTATGCGGTGCAGATTTTTAAGCGTGGATATCATTGTCTGGCGACCGTCTAAAGCTATGCGAAATATTCTATTGTCTTCGTCGTTCCTCTCTTTGACCACAGCCCCGCCATACCCACTCTGGAACTGTTCGTACATCTCGTCGTGGCCGACCATGATATATGCCCGGCCGGGCCGGGTCAGATAAGCAGCGTCCGGTTTTTTGAGCATTTCTTTGGAATCACCCACATCCTGCACCTTTAGACACAACTTGAAACGCGCATTGGACCAGATTTGATCATTTACCACCCCGGCGGGTTTTTGGGTAGCCAGGATCAGGTGCACTCCCAGCGACCGCCCCACCCGGGCAATGGATACCAACTCGGGGAGAAAGTCGGTCATGTTCTTTGCCAGCTCGGCGAATTCGTCCACGATGATCACCAGCCTGGGCAACACGTCCTGCGCTTTGCCTTCCCGGTATAGCTTCAAATATTCATCGATGTGCGTGATCTGATGCTGATTGAAAATACGCTGGCGTTTTTCCACCTCTGTGCGCAATGCAACCAGCGCCCGCTTTGCCAGCGATTCATCCAGATTGGATATTGTTCCGGCCAGATGCGGCAGCCCCGCAAACGCCTGCCCTGTACCGCCGCCTTTATAGTCAATCAACATAAAAGCCAGTTGGTCAGGTGGGAAATGAGATGCCAGGCTGACGACCAGTGTCTGGATCAGCTCGGATTTACCAGAGCCGGTAGTGCCTGCAATCAACCCGTGCGGCCCGTGACCCGTTTCATGGAGATCCAATACCATCATCTTGCCACCGGCTTTCATGCCGATAGGCACCTGCAGATCATTCAAACCAGCATTGCTCCATTGAGCAATGACAGATTGGACAGTAAAATCTTCTCCTAATACATCAAACAACGGTACTGTGTCAGGGATCTCTCCTGTACCGGCAGCCACCATTTTCAACGGAGCCAGCGCACGAGCGTACGCCTCCGCTTCATAAATGCTGACAGAATCGGCAAGGAATGGGTATTCATGGCGAGGCGGGCCTATCAACCACAAAGATGACTTGCCGCGCTCTCCTGCTACCAGAATTGCCCGGCACATATTAGGGGCCATCTGTGGCGTTGATGCAGTCGTGACCAAATGCAGCCTGCTGTCAGGGTTTTGAATTTCTGCCAGCAAAGGCCCCATAAACCGCTCGGTCAACAGTTGAGGGTCAGGAATGACAACATACCAATGTGCAGTAGACCCTTTCATTTCTGCTACTATACGATCGGTCAGAATTTCAGCTTGATTGCGGTCGTCCGCCAGCATACGTCTGGTATGGTCCTGTGTCCAAATATGAGGCAACCAGCGCATCCAGCCCCAATCATCTCCGGTTTTACCTGGATACATAACCGCCAACCGCACATCATCAGGACTGTGTGCGGCCGTTAATTGAACAACCAACGACCGGAGCAGATCGTTTCTCTCGTTTACGTTTCCAACAACCGCAATTGAAGATTCCTGCAGGTTTACGGTCAGGGGTGCGTCCACTGTTTTGTAATCCTGTGATAAAGACCTCGCAGTATCTACCAGCATATCCATTCCGGTGTTGTCGTTTGGGGGAATCACCTGAAAACTGGCCGGAGCCGCGCTCATCCCAACCCGGACACATAAATAATCTGCATCAATTACAGAACGTTCCCACACCTGCGGAGTTGCTTGTAATATGCGCTGATACCATTCACGATATGCGGGATTGATTTGTGCCAATAATGTTTGCTGTTTTTCCAGCAGCCGATCATATTTATCACATTCCCAGGATAAATATTGCCGGTATTCTTCTTTGCGAATTTCAACCCGCTGATAATACTTTTTCCTGTTTGAGAAATACTTACCCACCGTCCCGCCAACGCTCAGTAAGGTGGCAGGAATCATCAGTAACATATAACTGACACGTCCCTTGAAAAAGATTGCATACAGCCCGCCCATTAATGCCAGAGACGCCAACGGCACGAGAATGGAGACGGCTGAGAATTTCGGTTTTTCAGGTTTCGGGCCTGGCGGGTTCAATGTTTGAATGCCAGCAGGCAGCATAGGAACTTGCCGCGCACGTTTCCATACCTGCGTGTGCGGTTCAACCCATAGGGTTTGTGCTCCCCACCCTGGTTTATTGGCGGTTGTCAGTTGCGCCATCCGGTACTTTCCTTACGATTAAAGAGGATCAAATCCCCTTCTCGTATCTTTCCCAAAAGAGGATCATTACCGCCAATCGTCAGATTACGGTTTCGGACAACCACAGAATCAACTTCCTCCCACCCTAACGCTGATGCAATATTGGCAGGGGTTGTGAGCAGGGGCACGTTGAGATCGTGTTTCTCGCTGCCGTTTTGAACGGTAATGATCGCTCTTTGGGCCACTTACTGCTAGTCCTTTTCTGCGTTGCGAGGATTGACGTTCTTGATATTCATCTCACGCGGTTCCTCGAAGAAGTCCTGTTCAATCCCTTCCAGCGGGTTTTCTGCAGCCGGGTTAACATCCAGCTCCGGCGCTGCGCCGGTTACTTCTTCACCAGGAAAGCCCAGGGTCTGCATGGAGTCGGTCAGATCCATTGTGCCCACGCCCTGCGGCATATCACCGGAGAAACCACCACCACCGCCTGCGCGATTCAGGGGAGAATCGTCCATCATGTTATCCATCACCATCGCCGTCATGAGTTTGTCGGCCAGAGAATCGCCGTCCTTGTACCCTTCGGGCGGCACGGCAGATCTCAATAAATCCGCTGATACGGTGGATTGTGGTTGCTGCAAAGGCGGCATAGGCGACATTTGCATAGGCATCCCGCCCCCTCCCCCGCTTGCTCGCGGGGTTGAGGCAGCCGCCGCATTGGTCGGACTTTCTCCGCCTTTGACCTGATCCAGAACATCACCCGCTTCTGCATTCATCCCAGTAATACGTTCCTCCAGGGATTGCTGCGGCCGTTCGCCGGGCAAGCCGCCCAGAGCGTCCGCTACGCGGTCCTGCAAACGCTCCTGCTGGCCTGTTGGTGCGACACCGTCCGGAGACTGCGCCAAACCACCCGATTCCATCACCCCAGGCGCTCTGGCCTCTGCCATCTGGGACATCCATTCACCGTTCGGATTGAACAGTGGTTTGCTTCCCGGTTTCTGGGCAGGTTCGTAGCCGCCAGTATTGAAATTTTCCTGGTCCAGTTTGAGATGAGACAGTTGCGATTGTCCATCAGCCGATATACCCACTTCCTGCATATCAACCGATACCGATCCGTCCCCGTTATGGTCAAACTGGTTATAGGCGTGCGCTCCCCGCCCATTGTCTGTTTCGATAAAGGAATAGGACATACTCACTTTTCCTGACGCATCCTGCTCGATGTTCATATCGAATTCAATTGGGACAGAATCGGCTGATTCGTAATTAATGCCAATCTCCTGCAGGCTTCGCCCCAGGCGTGTCAGGCCATCCGATACAGCGGCTGCACGTATGCGTGATTGATTGAATTCCGGCATGAAGTTCTGATTGCTCATTCCCTGCCAGTTCCCATCAAGAGCATTAATGCGCCGGGCCGCGTCTGCAATCGCCTCACCAATACCTTTAGCAGCGCTGGTGATCGTCATCCCCGTGTTTTCCAGTTCGTCACGCCTTACGCGCAACATGGAGTTTCCACTTGGCATGATTTAGTCCTTTCCTAATTTTCCAGTCCGGATCCCGGATCGCTGAATTCAAATGCCAGAGGTACAGAATCCTGATCTGCGTAATTCTCACCAATACGGGTAACTTCATTGCCCAATCGAACAAGCCCTTCTGCCAGTTCCTGCGCCCGGCGCACCAGGCCGCCGAAATTCGGCATAAAAGCATTGTTGGATGCACCACTCCAGACAGTATCGAGGGCGTTTATTCGCCGCTGGGCATCACTAACGCCGCCCATCATTCCTTGAGCTGCACTCTTAATTTGCTGCCCGGACTGAGCCAATTCAGCTTTTTCAACTTTCAAAATTCCGGAATATGTAGACATGATTTGCCTCCGTTATATGCTGAGACTGCGCAAAGAGGAACGAGCCTGATTCTCGGCTTCTTCCATACGATTAGCGATAGCGTCCAATTCTGCAGCTGCCGCACGGATCTGGCTGATTACCTTTTCAATCGTAGGCCCCCACTCGCCGGAATATTTATTGAAGAATTCTTCTGCACCGATACCCGTCCAACGTCCTTGAAGACCAAAAACGCCGTTCTCAACCTGTTTTTTGTTGTCTTCAATTGCATTGGCAATCTCGCGAAGCATTTTCGCTTCCCGGCGTAACTCGGCAATCGACATTTGAATTTGCATGATTATTTTTCTCCTTTGTCTGAATTATTCTGAATGAGCGAACCGCCTACAAACGAAATCATCTCTTTCAATCCGTCAATATCCGGAACCGCATCGTGACTGATCTTTACAAATTTGTTCATTTTTGCTGGCCGGGGATCGTACAGCAACAACGTTGCTGACAGTAAACCCAATATGGGCAGCACGGATAAGCCCACACTGACATTCACAGGTTTGGTTTCTTCTACTTCATAAATCACAGGAGTAGGTTGAGCCGTTGGCATAGGTGTAGGCGTATTCACCATAACCGGAGCACTGACTTCCTGGACCGGTTCTTCTTCCTGTTCCACTACTGGCGCTGGTGAAGGGAAAGGCGTGGGAGAAGGCAAAGGCGTTGCTGTTGGTTTGGTAAATATCTTTGCAAACACTTGCACCGGAGCAGGATCTGGATTCTGCACATCGACCTGTACCTGCCAGGTCTCTTCATTGCCTGCCATGTCTCTCGTGCGGACCATGATCGTCCGCAAACCGTCTTCCAATGATTCGGAATCAATCTGAAATTCCCATGCCCCGCCCCCCGTCATGGCGGGCGTCTGCCAGGCTCCGCCTTCCACCTGGTACGCAACAGCCTGCAGGCCGGAAAGCGCGTCGGCAGAATTGCCTACGAAATTCATGATGGCCCCGGTAACCACCTGCCCCTGGCTGGGCGCATCGATGATGTTCTGTATAGGATTTTCTATATCTATACGAATAGTATCCGGGCCGCCTGTGGCGATCAGGCCAGCCACATCAGCGGCTCGATATGCAACCGGATAAGTGACGTTTGTGTTCAGCGTTATGGTATTCATCCATAAACCGCTGCCGCCTACTTCCAATTCAGCGGCAGCCAGGCCGGAGGCAGCATCTGTCCCATTGGCCTGTAAACCAACAGCCGAGAGATACCAGCCGTTC
>JAIOTF010000276.1 GCA_021107195.1 Anaerolineaceae bacterium
GTTATTGATCCTGATTTCCATCAACTCAAATAACGAATCCTCTTCTGAAGAAACTTACGGACAAGCTTTCTGTAAATGCTCTTCAAATGTAACAGAAAAATCATGATAGCCAGATCCGTCACACCGCGCCCGAAAGAAATAATATGGTGTTTGCGCGGGAAAAGCAACCGCTTGCAAAGCCTCCAAGGAAGGGTTGCAGATAGGACCCGGTGGCAAACCAGCATGAAGATATGTGTTGTAAAGCGAGTTGCTTTTGAGATCATTTGTCAGAAGCGGGTTTTTCCACCAGGTCTGTTGAGCCTCATTAAAGCCAATCGCATATTGAACCGTAGGGTCACTTTCCAGGCGCATTCCTAAAGCCAGCCGGTTTACGAAGACTGATGCGATCACCGGCTTTTCATCTGCGACCACTGCCTCCCGCTCCACAATGGAAGCAAGAATAACCGCCTCTTCCAGACTTAATCCCTGCTCTGAAATTCCGAAACGCAATTCAGTTGTTACCTGTTCGTCAAAGCCTTTCAAAATTGTATCAAACAGTTCAGAGGCCGAAGCGTCTCGCCCAACATCATAAATCGCCGGCAAAATAAATCCCTCAACAGATGCAGCATCAGACCATGAATATCCCTTTTTCGTTGCGGGAAGCAAGGCAGTACGCAAGAATTCCTTGGGCGATATCGCCAACCCGGAAGAAGGTAATGCAGCCGCAACCTCTTCCAGCCGCCATCCGGGCAGTATGCCAAAAGCAATGGTACTGGGGGTTGCATCCTGGAATAACTGCGCTATTTCCATAGCATTCAGCCCGGAAGAAATCTGATAATCTCCAGCTTGCATCGTAACATCCAGCCCGGAATAAATCAGATATGTTTGAAAAGCGTCCGCGTTTTGGATCAATCCGTCATGTTGCAAACGGTTCACAATAGAAGGAATAGATTACCCTGTTTCGATTTGGAATTCGTGAATATTCTTAACAAAATAGTTCGAGTCTAACAAATCCGATTCATAACGAATCAAATCAATTGCATAAACGATTCGCTGCGTCCAGCCGACACCGTTATCCGGTTTCCCGTACAATCGTTCAGTTCGATCCAGCAATGAAGATATTCCCCATAAGGCACCGCCAATCAACACACACACGAAGAACATGCCGAATACCAAAAATACACGTGTTGTGCAAGAACGGCTTGCTGTCATGAAGCCCTCAAAATGAGATTCTTATCCATATTATGCTCACGCATCATCATGGTGATCCAAATAAGATTGCAACAGATAAGTTGCTGCGAGGTCATCCAAATGACCACTCCTCTTACGGCGTTTTGCCCCCATAGCACGCCGTGCCAATATTGCTGCTTGTGTGCTGCCACTTTCATCCCACAATTCAACCGGGAAGTTGCTGCAAGCGCGAATCGCATCGGCCAGCCGCAAGGATTTACGCGCTTGAGGCCCCACATTGCCGTCCATATCCAGCGGCTGTCCAACAAGGATCAATTCTGCACCCTGTTCTTCTGCCAGTCTCGCAATACGAGCTGCATTCGCAGCACGTGACTCGTGGATGATAACCGTCAGCGGACTGGCAATTGTTCCAGAAGAATCACTGATCGCGATCCCCAGCCTTTTTTCTCCAGGATCCACTGCCAACACCCGGTGGTTCACTTTTCCTCCAATTGAATTCGCAAAGGTAAATATGGCAACCGCGGCCACCATTCAGGCTGAAGTCGGACTTGAGGCGGGCTCGCAAGTTGATAATCAGTTGCCAATATTGCGCCAACCTGATCCGGCTTTGCACCTAACAAAGACCTGATCACTGCATCACGCTGCCAATGCTCATGCACCTTCCGTTCTGCCACCACTTGCCATTCACTGATCTCTGCTCCTGCGTTGGATTGCCGCACCGATGTTAACTGCAAAGTGCCGGGTACAGCAGAAAATCCATCCTGCACGCTTGCGTCCATTGCAAATGCTGCCACTTCTTCGAGATCATCGCGCTCGATATATTGCGCTTCATATACAACCTGAAGGGTCAGGGTCAATACGTCCCCAGGCTCCCCTGGTTTTGGTTCCTGCCACTCAGCGATAACCTCAACAACCTGCAAGGTATCCGCCATGATGACTTTAGATTCCCCCAACATGCGCTCCAGGTCTAACCTGGCACTTTCCTTGAGAGAGGTCAACAAGCGGTCGCTGATCCGTCTAAGGTCCTGCTCGGTAGGCATCGGAACATTCCTGTCTTCGCCGCCGCCCGTCGGGGTTAGATTCGAAACTGCCAGCGCCAAACCAGAACTGCCTTCCATAGCCAGAATAGTATCCGCTGCCACGTTACCAGATTCTCCCGGCACGGCCGCCTGGATTTTTACGATTGCAGTGTTTTCTTCGTCTGCTGAAATAGTAACCGACTTGAGCGTTTGAAAGCGGACAACTGGCTCTGTAAGCGTCAACACAATCGTACCTGCTTCAACCAGAACACTCTCATCTGTCAAATTCGTGAGTTCAACTTCACCTTCTGCGTATTTGTCAGAAAGCTTCAGGATGCCGCTGGCTGCAATTTGATCCTGCCCTTCAACAATCACCGATGTTTTGCTTACCGGGATGACACCGGCCACCGTTGGGGCCGGCACTTCCGGGTTTGCCAACACTGACAATTCAACGGTCTGCACCTCTTCCGCGAGCTGAAAAGATACTGTCGCCCTTGGTAAAAGGAACAATCCCAAAACAAGCACTGCCATAACCCCAATAACGAACGCTGCAAGCCGCACAGGCGCGTTCTTGACTGAAGTTTTTTCTGTTGAGCTTTTCCAATCCCGCAGTTCCTGGAGTGTCCATTTTTTTAGCGGCCTGTTAACAACATCATTATCTCGTCGGGAAGATCTCCAAACCTTGCGCTGTGCTTCAGATACTGAAGAGAAGGACGGTATGCCCAATTCGCTGGCATACATGATTACTTCGTCATCAAAAGTAACCAATGCCAGTTGAGCGCCCAGTTTCTGGCTTTGTCTCTTTATCAGGGTGACATCAATTTCCCGATTCAATACCCGGCCGCGACGCGGCCACACTATCAAAATGCGCGGTGCTTTACTCCACATCATTTTGTCGCGGGCTGAAACAACGTCATCATCCCTTTCCAACTGCACAATATGTGTTTTCATAATTATCTGAAAAGAATTATACAATACATCCTTTTTTCTTGAGCCTTATATCGCTATCAGTGTGCAAGCAAAAGATGTCAGGCAGCCAAGGGAAGAGCAGAGCGCAGATTACAAAGATATTGCCATTGGTCACTCAGCCAAGCCGCACGCGCTTTAGCGGTGTGGACAGCACCTGTGACATGCCA
>JAIOTF010000215.1 GCA_021107195.1 Anaerolineaceae bacterium
GGTGATTGGCGGGGATGCCAGCGGCAATATGATTGTGACCGGTGATGGTAATTTGGTCGACCATTCAACCGGGGGCTCGCTGGAAGAACTGCGGGCGTTGGTGCAGGAGATGCGTGCCATGCTTCCACAGGCCGGGTTGGATGCTGACACGGTTGAGGTGATCGAGGGTGACTTTGAAGTATTGGAAAAGCAGCTCGCAAAATCTGCGCCAAAGAAGGCGATTGTTCTGCCTAAAATGGAGAGCATTGCGGGCATGCTGACAGGAGCGGCTGCGGCCGGAGCGGCGGTTCAGAAGCTGGTGCCGATGGTGCAGCAGGCCATCGAATGGGTGCAGGGGTTGTTGTAAGATTATTAATCCTTGTTGCACTCGGTAATTGAATCCGGATCAATAAAATCTGCCCAAAGTAGCGCTACTTGATCAACTCAAAAATCTGGCAGCGCTCTTTCATTTTTGGCTTTACCCGTTTCTCAAACAAGCTCTTGATGTGATCGTCCATTGAGAAATAAATGATCTGCCAGCCTTTTTCGGCCAGAACAACCATCTCGTCTATGAGGCGCTCACGCCGCGTCCAATCCGAGTGCTGGAAGGCATCATCCAGGATCAGGAACATTTTCTGGCTGCCGAGTACGTACGCAGCCAGCCCGATGCGTAAAGCCAGAAGGACTTGTTCCTTTGCCCCGGTGCTCATATCAGAAAGAGGGAATCGCTGCATATCATTGAATACAATCAATTCCTTGTCTTCCAACTCGACGCCTGTATAGGCAGGAGTGATCGCCTTGATGGGATCTACCATATTTTTGGAAGCGAGGGCGTTGTAGATGTGTTCATCCTCTTGCTTGCGCAGGTCAGCGATCACTTCGGTGACAAAGATGCCACCCGTGATCTGCGCATTAAGAGAGATGCATTCTTCAAGGGCTTGCTCTTGCATCGTACGCAGGTTTTCGATCAGAACCTCCCAGCTGATGACCATGTCATCTTCTGTCTGAGCGCATGCTTTCTGCTTAAGCAAGTCAAGGTTTTTGTTTTCATTGGAAATAGTTTCTTCTAAAGAACGGAGATCTTCCTCAAGCTGCTTTAGTGTGCTGGCAGAAAATTCCGTTTCTATAGTTTCGTTCAGATATTCCTCCGGGGGTACATTGGCTGCCGCAAGATTGACCTGCGATTGTTGTAGGTGCTTTAATAATCTATTCCGACGTTCTTTTGCATGATCAATCAAATCCAATGCACTATATTCATCTAAATTTTCCTGTTTAAGAAGCCCCAGATCCCGGGTCATTTCCGCCTGTGCCTGTGAAAGTTCCAATTTAAGAGTTGTGATTTCCTGTTTTTTATTATTTACCGTATGAAAATCTTCCTGCAAGGTCTCAAGATTACTTTTTAATGTTGCAATTGATTTGACTTTGATTTCAAACCTGCTCTCAAATTCTGTGTACATTCTTTTGACTTCCTGCCGGTCTCCTTTATCTTTCATGTTGGCCTGAAACTGCCGCATTGCCAGGAACACAAATAATAGAGATAATGATCCGGTACCCAGAGAGATGTAGGGGTTAAAAAAGGATGCAGCAATGGTGAACACAACCGAGAGGACTGCCAGGATGACGAAGAGATTCGTGCCCTCTTTTTCTAATGCTTCAGGCCGTCTCTCGCATTCTTCAACGGCTGCTTTCAGCCAGGGGTAGTTTTCAACCTTCGGTTCCAATTCTTCAACTTCCTCAATAAACCTTTGGAGGCGAATTTGCAGGTTATCCACTTTGATAACAGATGCTGCTGCTTTCTCGATCCATTCTTCCGGAATGGTGTCGAGTTCCTCTTGAAGCGCTGTAATTTGGGTTGATAATTGGTAGGCATAGGCGCGTTTTGCCCGCTCCTGCTGTTTAACTTTCTCTTTAACACTCTCCAGCTCGATGGTTGCTTTCTTAACCTGCCCTTGTGAATATTTCTGATCAATTTCCAGTAGCATTTCATTGATCTTTTCCAGGTTCTTTTTGGCTTTTTCCAGGCTTTTGATCCACCCAACTTTTCGCGAAGGAATAATTACTTCGTTTTCCCAGGAAGATTTTTGCACAACTGTTGGTATCCGCTCCAGAATTTTGTCGAGCGTGGTCTGGTCAGAGAGATATTCCTTGAGGATCGATTTTGTCACGGTTCCGCCCGGAACTGAGGTCATACTCAGCTCGCCGCCTTTAACAACACATAATCTTGCCAGGTCGATTGACGCATTACCTGGCGATAAAAGATGATCCTCAATTTTCTTTTTTGTTTTTGGGTTGAAAATCTGCGCTGAACCGTCAATTCCAGAAACAATTACCTGTCCAGAGTCAGTGAGGTGGCGGGTTTTGGGGGCATTTTTGAAAAGTGAGGCTAAAATGTACTCAACCAGGAAGGTTTTTCCCTGCTCGTTTTTCCCATAGATCAGGTTGATATCTTTAAACCCCCATTGAATAGAGGAAATGGGTCCGAGACCGTTCACTGATACACTATCTATTTGAATGCCCATTATTTTTCTCCGTAAATAGTATTCAGCGCCGCTAACAGGATGTCATCGCGGTCAGGTTCACAGGGTTTGGGGTTGATCTCCAGCGCATCGATTTCCTTTTTAACGTTCTCGGCAATTTTCCCTTGCATCAGGTCGTTGGATACCTTTACCTCTGAAACATCGGGCTGGTCGCTATCGACAAATTGGAAGTCTTTGAGTGTGTCACGGATCACCTCTGCCACTCCATGGCGGTCAGTCGAGTAACCCCGCGCCTTGACACGAATGCGCACCTTTGATTGGTGATTGGGCGCGACATTCCATGCTTTGATGCGGTTGGATAGCAGCGCCTGAATATACGATGTTTCATCTTCAAGCGGAAGAACAGTAATTTGTTCATTGAAAAACAGATACTCTGTATCTACCGGACAGCGTGTGGTTTGCCATGAATGGGTATCAATAACCAGGAATGATCGGTAGCCAGTTTCGGTGGGATCAATCCCGCAGGGAGACCCGGGATAATGAACAATCGGGGAATCCAGCCTGGCGTGAATATGCCCCATAAATGCTTTCATGGGCTGATAAAGGAGCACGTCACGGCCGGTCAAAGGCATGTACGTACCTTTCTCGTATTGGTTTTTTTGCGCTGTTCCAGAAAGCCAATCGCCATGGCTCACCAGTACCCATTCGCCAGGTTCTACAGGGAAATGGTTTTCGGCCAGGATTTCTCCCACTGATGACCCAGGCATGTAGGGGATAAAGATAAATGGAATGGTATCAGAAAATTGGATAAGTTGTGGCTTGGTAAAATATTTGATATTTTGAAGAGAGAAGGTTCCTTCTGCCAAAACGGGATCGTGGTTTCCTGGAATGATATACAGTTCAATCTTCGAATACTTCTTCTTTTTAATTATGTTCTCAAATTCACCGGGGGTCTTACAGGAGGCATCAAACAGGTCGCCGGCAATGATCAGTGTGTTGACATCTTGCTCTACCAGCTGATCCAGTATGTTTTCAAGAGCGTGAAATCGTTCCGGGTGTTTCTTGCGTGTCGTCAAATGCAGATCTGCAGTGACAGCGATTTTCATTGTATCCTTCCTGGTTGCATTAAGGTAATGAAATGTTATATCATGAGTCATTCTACTTGGCATATTGTATAATTGCAAATAGAAAAGAGGGGCGATTTTCCCAAAAGCAAAATTTCATTCCCGCACCTTTTTCATAGCACAATTCCTGTAAGTCCACTACTGACAATAAAATCCACTTATTACGAAGCAGAATGATTTCAGTGAATAAAAGGTTCGGAAATTTTGAAGATGTTATTGAAGAGTATGGGGCTATTATGATGTATCGAGCGTTATTGGAACGATTGGAAAGGCGATGAACACCTATAATAACAATACTCAATTTCATAAGCGAATATGTATCAGGGAGAACTCCATTGTCTGTTGAATTGGTAATTGCACCGCCTGCGGCTGGCAAGACTGAAACCTGTATTCAAAGGATTCGGGATATCCAATCCACTCAGCCGCTGGCAAGGGTTTGGGTTGTGGTTCCTGATCGCTATCAGGCGGCCGCATTTCGCAGAAGGCTGGCCGGTACTGGCGGCGCACTGGGCGTCCAGGTTGGGAGATTTGAAGATCTAAACCAAAGCATTTTGGAACACGCCGGGACTTATGTGCCAGCAGCCTCTTTTTCTCTTGTGCACCGCCTTATTCAGGAGACGGTCGATGAAGCCGTTGCCCAGGGCGAGCTGCCCCATTTTGCTCCGTTACAATTGTTTCCGGGTTTTATTCTTGCGCTGCGAGATAGTTTTGCGGAACTTAAACGTGCTGTTGTCACACCAGAACAATTTTCAGAATTTGCGCGCACAGGATCGGCTGCTCAGCAGGATCTTGCCATTTTATATTCCAGGTATCAATCTTGCCTGCGGGAATTGCAATGGGCAGATGCGGAAGATATCAATTGGCTCGCCGCTTCTGCGCTTGAACAATTTCCATCAGCGGCGGCTGATATTCAACTCCTCATTGTGGACGGGTTTGATTCATTCAACGGCGCTCAGTATCAGGTATTGAACCTGCTGTCCGGGCAGGTTGGAGAAATGTTGATCACTATCCCCGGATTGATGAATTCTGATCGAACGGCGCATCGCCGTTTTACAGAAAGCATTGAGAGACTGGTTCGTGAACTTTCCCCCCAAATAACGGTGCTGGAAAATTCACCATACCTGCCTGCGGTGTTTTGTCATATCGAGCAACATTTATTTGAATCAGAAGCGGCTGATCGCCAATCAAGCACCACCCCGATTTTTCTTGAGGCGCGTTCGCCGGCTGATGAAGCCCGAGAAGCGCTGCGCTGGGTCAAGAAACTGGTGGTGCGCAAGAAACTGCCAATATCCAACTGCATGATCTTTACTCCCAACCCTGCTGTTTACCATCCATTGTTGAGGGCATGCGCGGATGAATTTGGCATACCGATACGCTTTACCCTGGATGAATCATTGGACAAATCGCCGGCAGTGACGGCCTTGATGAATTTGCTCTCGCTGCCTGTTAAGAATTTCAATTCCCGTTATTTGTTCATTGTCCTGCGATCCCCTTACTTTGAATTTCCGTTTGATACGGAGACAGTTGATATCCTTGAAATGGTCAGCAGGGTGGCGCAAATCATCGAAGGTTGGGAACAATGGCGGGAAGCCTGGGAACGACTGATTGCATCCACTGAAGTGGATCGACTTGATTTGGAGGAGGAGCGCAATTCACCCTGTCTGCCGCGCGGGTCAACTGCGGCAGCATTGAGCAGTCTTATCGAGTCCGTTTTTAAAACGATCACACCTCCCGAGAAGACTTGCTCGCAGTCCGAATGGATTGCCTGGCTGGAAGATGTGTTGGAAAACCTGCAGTTTTACGAAAGGGCGGACAGCGAACGGGACAGGTCCGCTTGCGAGGTGTTTCGGGAGGTTCTGCGCTCCCTTGTTTTGAGCGAATCGGTTGCCGGGGCACGCCAGGTGGAATATCATCAGTTCCTGGCAGATTTGCAGGGCACTTTGCGCGGACAGAGATTTCGCGAAACTACCCTTGTGAGTCAGCCGGCTTTATTGGTGGGGCGCATGACAGAAGCACGCGGTACCCGCTTTCAGGCTGTGGCGCTGTTGGGCTTTTCTGAGGGATCCTTTCCCGTTAATGAGCATCCGGATCCATTTTTAGATGAAGACCTGCGCTCCGCACTGGGATTGGAATCCCGATTACGTCGGGATCAGGCGGGCTTGTTTTACCAGGCGGTCACACGATCGGACCAATATCTATTAATCACCCGCCCTTACCTTTCCGGAGATGGCGAGCATTGGGAGGTATCATCCTATTGGAGCGCGGTAAAGAGTCTGTTTGATGGCTCTGCGATGGTGACTGTCAAACCGGATCGTCAGCAACCGCTTGCTGATGCAGCTTCCAGTCAGGAATTGCTCTTCTCTGCGGTGCGGCGGCGGAGCCTGCCTCAAAAATATGATTTTTTGTCTGAGCGCTGGCATGATCTGCAGCACGCGAAAGAAGTCTTACAGGCGAGAAGGTCGAAGGGGATCAGTGGCCCTCACGAAGGATTTGTAGAATCCTTAATTCCCACGATGAACCAACGATATTCTCCCTCCGCAATCTGGAGTTCCTCACGACTGGAGACTTATGGCAATTGCCCATTTCAATTCTTTGTCAAGCATGCGCTTAATCTGGAGCCGCGCATGCAGCCAGAGTTGGGGCTGGATGCCAGTCAATTAGGGTCAATACTACACGAGGTTTTGGAAGAAACGTACAAAAAGGCGGATAACCCGCATGAGTTACCCGCTGTGCTGGAATCGTTGCGAAAGGAAGCTGAAAAAATATTCTCCAAGGCCCCCAGAAAATACGGATTTCGGCCTTCACCTCTTTGGGAAGTCGAAAAAGCGCAGTTATTTAAGAAACTTAAAATTACTGTCTGCGCGCTGGCAGAAGACAGCAATTGGGTACCCTTTGCTTATGAAGAAAAGTTTGGCCTCGGTGGTGCCTTATCTTTGGAAATCAACCTGGGCGGGGAAAATTTAAAGATACGCGGTGTGATCGATCGGGTGGACCGGAATGGAAAGGGTCAACTGCGGGTGATTGATTACAAGACAGGCGGTTCTCATCTTGCAGCAAGTGACCTGAAAAATGGATATCGGTTGCAGCTTCCAATTTATGCCATGGCTGCCCGGGACGCGTTAGGTCTAGGAATCCCAGTGGATGGCATGTACTGGAAAATACTTGCAGCAGAAGCCGGATCCCTGAAGCTGGCAAGATTTTCGACTGAAAGTACTAATGGCGTGGAAGCAGCAATAGAAGTGGTTCAGGAGCACCTGCTTCGGATTATTACCGGCATTCACTCCGCGGAATTTCCTCCTCAGTCACCGGAAGGTGGTTGTCCCTCTTACTGTCCGGCTGCCAAGTGGTGCTGGCGTTATGAATCAAGTTGGTGATCAATGAATGAATTTCTTAGAGAGCATGTTTTATCAAACTTCAGGCTAACCCCCAAGCAAAAAGCCGCCGCGCTTGCCCGCGGCAGCGATGTGATTGTAACGGCGGGGGCAGGCAGCGGAAAGACCAGTACCTTGGTAGCCCGTTATGTTTCCCTGTTAGCTGATGGGCATCCGCTGCGCAGTATTGTGGCTATAACTTTTACAGAAAAGGCGGCCCGTGAAATGCGCTCGCGGGTACGGCAAACCTTAACTGAACTGGTAAAGCAGGTGGACTCTGAGGCAGAACGTCTAAAGTGGATTGCCATGAGTGCTGAAATGGAATCTGCCAGGATCGGTACCATTCATAGTATGTGTTCAGAAATTCTGCGGGCACATCCTGCGGAAGCAGGCATTGATCCAAAATTTGATGTCATTGATGAAGGCAACTCTGCGGCGCTGCAAGTTCAGATTGTGGATGATACGATGGCGAAGTTAGTTGAAATGCCGGAATTCGAGCCGCTTTTCCGTATTCTGGAGATAAAAGACCTGAGCAACTTGCTTGCTTTTCTGTTAGAAAAACGATTGGAAGCCCAAGAAGCATTTGAGAAGAACGAAGACAGCACTCAGGTAATTCGTCAAACGATCGAGTCTGCAATGCAAAATATTACTATTTCTGATTGCATTGCTGAACTGCGCAGTATGGGGAAAGTGGAACTCAAAAAGGATGCAGGAGAGAAGCTTACTGACCAGGTGCTGGAGTTGCTGAGTTTATGGGAGCAGGCGGAAAACGCTCTTGTTGTTGGTGATCTGGTCACGTGTGCAGGATGTCTTTTCCAGGCGCGAAGAAATGCAATGGGCCTTCGGTTGGGCAGCAAAACAAGCATAGTAAAGGAGATCGTCAGGGAACTGCGCGAGGCTTACGATACGGTACTCGATCCTGTCTTTGGGGGGAAGAATTCTAAAGATACTCCTCCAGATGCTGACACTGAAGCAGCGTTTGCGCTTTCTATGAAGCTGATAAAAAAGGCTTTTGAAGCGATGGTTGCTTCTTACAAAGAAGCTTTGCGACAACGAGGTACGCTTGATTTCGATGACCTTGAACAAGGAGCTGCTCAATTATTAATGCTGCCGGAAATCAGAAAACAATGGCAGGGTGAGATAGCGGCGCTTCTGGTGGATGAGTTTCAGGACACCAACGAGCGTCAACGGCAGATTGTCGAAGCCCTTACAGGTTCACCAGGAAAGTTGTTTGTGGTAGGGGACGCGAAGCAAAGTATTTACCGATTCCGGCGAGCTGATGTTACGGTTTTTCGTTCCATCAAACAACGCATTGAGAATCAGGGGGGTGTGGCCATTGATCTGGACGAGACGTTTCGCGCTCATGAACCTGTCCTGACTGCGATGGGCGATCTGTTAATGGACACCATGAGAATTGAGGACGATTCTCCCCCTGCTTACTTTGTGCCATATGAACCAATGATTGCGCACCGCAAAACTGCGCGCGAAGGGATTTCTGCGCCGCACGTCGAATTTGTTTTTGGCGCTGGAAAGAAAGCTGGAAGCGCAAGACCTGTGGCTGCGCGTGCTTTAGCGGCCCGCCTGCTTGAACTTAAACAACAGGGACAAATTCAATCTTGGGAAGATGTAACACTGCTCTTTCGAGCCTCAACAGGATTCCCTTATTATGAAGATGCATTTGAAGATGCTGGAATACCTTTTGTGACTGTTGCCGGGCGCGGGTTTTACGACCGCCCTGAAATCAGGGATGTTCTCAATATCCTGCGCGCATTGGCGGATCCTACAGATGATCTGGCAATGGCAGGGCTGCTGCGTTCTCCGGCTTTTGGTTTGACGGATACTGCCCTGTACCAGCTTCGCTGGCAAAACGAAATTCCAATCCACTATTGGGCATCACTTCAAGGGGAGCTTTCGATGCTTGACTGCGCAGATCAGCAGCGCGCGCAACGAACCGTATCCATATTGTCTGATTTAATGCCGCAGGTTGACCAGATTCCGACGGCTGAGCTGCTGAAGAAACTTGTGGACGCAACAGATTATCGATCCATTTTGGCCATTGGGGATAATAGCGGAACGGGCGGGCGTTTATGGCGGAACCTGGATAAGCTGATTGAGGATGCACAGGCGAGCGAAAAAGTGAATGTACGTGAGTTTCTTGATTACCTGGAAACGATCAATGACGCCGGAGCGCGGGAAGGCGAGGCTCCTGCGGAAGCGCAAGGTTCCGTACGGTTAATGACGATTCATAAGTCGAAAGGTTTGCAGTTTCCCATTGTTGTTTTAGCTGATGCCAGCCGAGAAATCAGAGGTAGAAGCAGTTCAGCATATCTCTTGCCAGATTTGGGATTGGCTTATAAACTGGATCCTCCACCCATGCTTTACAACCTGGCAAAACACATGGACCAAAAGCAAGTTGAGGCCGAGAATCAACGGGTGCTCTATGTGGCGCTTACACGCGCACAAGAAAAACTAATTGTTAGTGGACACATCACTCCAACAAAAAAAGGTGAGTGGAAGGCTTCAGCCTGGTTAAGAGATTTGAGTGCTTCTGCTCAGATTGATCTCAATGCCCTTGTCGAACAGGCTGGAACAGCGGTATTTACCCAGACACCTTCCAACCAGCCGGTGCGTGCATGGGTAATGCCGCAAGAACTGCCCATAGTCAAGAGTGACAAACCCAAAGAGATACTCCCTGTTCTTGAAACAGATGAAGTACCTATTTATGCTCCGTTGATGGGATCAAACAAAACCATTGTGTTTGAAGATGAACCTGTGGGATTCCGTGACTGGCGGGCAACCGGGAGGGGTGATGAAATTCCACCAACCGTGGTCGGGAAAATGGTTCACAAAGCGATAGAACTCTGGCTATTCCCGGATAGCCTTCAATTGAAACCCATGTTGGAATCGACTGCCCGCACAGCCGGTCTTGCTCAGCATGCCCAAATAATAAAAGCCGTACGCCATTCAGAAGAATTGTTGACGCGTTTGCAGAAGCATCCTTTGCGGAAAGAGATCGAAGAGGCTGCAGAGCGGCATCATGAATTGCCTTATTCCCGCATGGCAGGGGGCTATGCTGAAACAGGGTATATCGATTTGCTTTATCGCACTGAGGCCGACTGGCAGATCATCGATTTTAAGACAGATATGATCCAGAGTACTTCTCATCGGGCCCATCTTGTCAATGACTATTCGAAGCAGTTGCATAGATATGCAGGCGTTATAACAGAAATCTTAGGTCAATCAGTGCGAACGAGGATTTGTTTCCTTGATGATCACGGCCGGGTAGAACTGGTAACGGTTTGATGGAGGTGTTTTGCTTCAGATGGAAGTGGAAAAAGAGGCATTGAAAATGAGTTGCTATCTCAAGCGTTTACCAAGGCTGGGGCTTGAGATAAAAGGGCACAAGAATTTGATCGATTTGCTGATTGCCTCCTTTCACGGGCTTGATGAAGTTGCTGCTTTCGTTTCGCAAAGATGATGGTTTCTCTTCCCTCCAATTTGTCTTTTGGGGTAATGTAACCAATCGGGTTCTCTGGGAATTGTCGTGACAAATTGATATTCTACGCCAGACATGGGGGCAATCGCCGTCTTCGCCCTATATGTTGCGGTGGTTTCACACTGCGCCGCAGAAAATCACGGCGATTCCCAAATGGCCTATTTTGTCTCTTGTCTCTAACACAGAGAAATCATTTATAATGTTAAAGAGAAACGGATTGATCTTTTGAAGGGCTTACTTAAGAAAAAAGACGATCAGGAAACCAGTGCGCACAAGGAGATTCAAATGGCATTTAAAGTCCTTTTTATCGCTCATGCTCATGATGCTGACAAAGAGAAGCACAGAAGTTCAATTGAAACCGGCGCGTATTCTCTGTATACGGTTGTTGTGAAGAATCAGGCTGAAGCTTTGGAAATTTCCAGGGATTTTGCGGAAAATATGAATATTGACAGCATCTTGCTCTGCCCTGGCTTTACCCATAATGATGTGGCGGAAATATCAAAAATTGCGGGGGATAAAGTTGCTGTGTCTGTTGCCAGAGGAGATGGCCCTGGAAGTAAAATATCAGCAGAAGCAAGAAGGAGAGAGGGCTACCCTCCACGGAGGGGGTGATCCCCTTGGGAGAGGCTGTGTTTGAGCTGCGGCGATGTGAAGGTGGAAAAATTCACAGTTTTAGGGTCGCGTTCGCCAAAAATGAGCAAATCTTCTCAGCAATTCTCAATTTAGATTTGTAGTCACGATTTTAATCGTTGAATTTTGATATATAACGACTGGAGCCGAACCTACAACGGATTCATTTCAGCATATTGAGAATTGCTGAAATTTTCCAGGGATGCTACCCGGAATTTCTTTTTTGCACTATGATTAAGGTTAGATTGCCAATCCTTTGATGTTGATTTTTTCACTGTTCATGAAACTCTTTATTGATATCATGGATTCAGCGATGTTTAACTGCTATCAGCGAGTATGGTTAAGATTTCAGCATAACACGAGCAAGGGGTTTGCCTATGCTTGGATGTTCGATTTTTCTCTCACCCTGTTCTCAATTCACTTTATAAATATCTTTCCTGACAATAGGAGTTGGATGCTGACGGGCAGCTAACGCAGCGCATCTTGGGTTTAGGCAGGAGAAGAGGCAGACAGATACCAATGAATTTATGGAGCGGAGGTTCTCCGGATGGCGCTGGGTGGTGATGCCGCTGGCGCTACTGCCGACTTCTGTGATTGGATAGTTTCTGTCTCCGCGGCGGTTTAAATGATGGCTCCGGTGAATGATCTGTTTGGAAATGAATTTGCAGCTTTTTAATGAAGAGATTAACAGTTTTGCAAGGTGCTTGCCGCATTTCTTGACTTTTATATGTGAATCTGATAGCTTTACATGGGAGATTAAATTTTATTAAGAATGACCGTACACGCTGCCATAACGGGGGAATGGATATTGCACCAGTACTCTTGGCGGTGTGTGTTGAGAGCAGTGTCGCAATCATTGTGATATGACGGTACTCATTGAAATTGATGGATCCTATTTGCTTGTCGTTGTTATGTTTCCTGGAGAAAATGGCCGATGAATGATCAACCCTTGACGAGAGAAGAATTACTGGAAGCCCTGGCGAAATCTCAGACACAGGTTAATATTTTACAAAAAGCTCTGTTAGAAGGTTCCAGCCAGGTGACTGAGAGCCGGTACCAGGAGATTGTTGAAGGGCAGACAGATATGGTCAGCCGCTGGCTGCCAGATACAACGCTTACTTATGCCAACCAGGCATATTTCGAATATTTTGGGCAACCTGCCGAAGAGATGCTAGGCAAACGTTTTCTTCCCAACCTGCCGGATGAAGCACAGCGCATTGTGCAAGAGTCGGTGCGCAAATTGACTTCCCGCGAAGTGGTTACTCTGGTCACTGAAGAGCGCAGCATTGATGCTGACGGCAATCCACGCTGGATCCAATGGACGTATGGTGTGATCTGGGATGAAAATGGCGAGTTATATGAGATGCAGTCGGTTGGACGCGATTTTACAGAGCTGCAAGAAACCCGGATCGCACTTGAACAGGCTAATATCGTCGTTGAGCAAAGCCCAGTAGTTTTGTTTCGCCGAAAAATCGAGAATAATCTCTCCAGCGAGATCGTTTTTGTTACCGATAATGTCAAACAATATGGCTATGCAGCAACTGACATCCTTTCGGGAAAAATACCTTTTGATTCTCTCTTTCATCCAGATGATCTCCCTGTTTTGGGAAAAGATCTTGTTCATAATATCACCCATCATGTGGATACTTTTCAGAATGAATATCGTATGCTGCGCAGAGACCGGGTCACGTTATGGGTAACATTGCAACTAACGATTGAGCGCGACGAACATGGCGAAGCTATATTTTCTCAGGGTACGATGGTTGATAACACGGCACGGAAAATGGCAGAACTGGCTCTTGCAGAGCGGGCCAAGTCGTTGGCGACGGTTGCTGAAGTGTCCACGGCAGTGGCAACCCTGCGAGACCCGCAGGAAATGCTGCAGCAGGTGGTGGATCTGACCAAAGAGCGCTTTGATTTATATCATGCACATCTCTATCTGCTCAATGAAACTGGTGACACCCTGGAGCTCGTTTCCGGAGCGGGCAATGTTGGTAGGCAGATGGTAACAGAAAAGCGCATCATCCCGATGGCTGCAGAACAATCGCTGGTAGCACGTGCAGCACGCAGCCGTGAGGCAGTGATCGCAAATGATGTGCGCAGTGACCCTGATTTCCTGGCGCATCCTTTGCTGCCGGAAACGCGGGCAGAGTTATCCGTTCCGCTGATTGCAGGGAATACGGTGCTTGGGGTGCTGGATGTGCAGGCAGATGAAGCGTGGCGCTTTACGGATGAGGATTCTTATGTGCTGACCACGCTGGCTTCTCAGGTGGCGGTGGCGCTGCAGAATGCCCAGCATGTAGCGGATCGTGAGGAATTGCTGAAAGAAGCCCGTTCACGGGCAGAACAGGAAGCGCTGATCAATGCCATCAGTCAGAAGATCCAGGCAACCACAACGGTTGAAAATGCCTTGCAGGTAGCAATTCGTGAACTCGGCAACTCGCTTGGCGCTAAACAAACCAGTATCCGGTTAGGTGTGGATGCGGACCAGAGAAAACGGAAGATTTAATATCATCGCAGTTTTGAGCAAGGAAAATAGCGTATGACTTATGTGATCGGGGTAACACATCAAAAGGGCGGCGTTGGCAAATCAACGACAGTAGCCACTTTAGGGGCATGTCTGGCCGAGCAATCCGGAAGGACCCTGGTGGTTGATCTTGATCCTTCGGGCAACATGACGAGCGGTTTGGGCTATCATCCGGAGGAAATGGAGAAGTCAATTGCTTCACTGCTGGTTGGTCAGGAAGTATTCGCCAATGTGGTCAAATCAACTTCGCTCCAAAACCTGGATATTTTGCCTTCAAATCCTGATTTGTTGTCCATTTCCCGTCACCTGTTTTCCTACAAAGGGTACGAGTTTTTATTGCGGGATATTTTAAGAAGACATGCAGGCAATTACAAATGGGTGGTGGTCGATTGTCCGCCAACTTTGGGGACTCTGACGATCACTGCATTGACCGCTGCGCAGTTGGCGATGATTCCAACCCAGCTTGAATTCTATTCCTTGCAGGCATTGGATGTGGTTTTTAAACTGATCAATATGACACGGTCAAAAACTAATCCGCGGTTGCGTTACCGCTTGTTGGTAACCATGTATGACAGGCGCGGGCGGTTTCATACCGATATTCTTACCTATGTCCGCCAGCATTACAGCAAAGCACTCATGGAGAGTGTGATTGGTTTTGATACGAAAGTGCGTGCCAGCCAATTGGCAGGCGTGCCATTGACAATGTATGCAAGGTCCAGCAGGGCGGCAAAGCAATACCGAGAATTAGCACAGGAGTTGGAGGCTTATGTCGAAAGACAGGTTATACAACCAGCTTGAAGAATTATTCTCCAGCACGAAGGCGACTCCTGCGGTAGAACAGCCGCAGCCAGTACGGCAGCCTGTGCCGCAGCCTGTATCCCCGACGCCAGAACGACGTGCGCCGGAAGCAGTTATGGAAACGCTTCCGGAACGACGGGGCTACGTAGGCTGGGAGGATTTTCTGGATGGGATCCGGCGCAAACGTTCGTTCGGTTTTATTTTTGATTCTTCAAAGATACGACCTTTAGATGGTTTGAGCCAACGGCCAGGTAAAAATGCGCTTTCTCTTCCCTTACAGACATCCGGGGAAATGTTTGGGCGGTTGGTACTGGAAGATGGAGACAAAAGCTGGTCCGAGAATCACCGAATGGTGGTCAGTGCGGTGGCAGAGCGTCTCTCTCAGCAGGTGGATAACCTGCGCCTGCTGGATGAGGCCGAGCGCTATCGTCTGGAGGCGGAACAAGCCTTGGCACATCTGAGTCAGAAGGGTTGGCAAGATTTCCTTGTTGATGAAAAAGAAGACGATCTTGTCTTTGTGTATGACCAGAACCAGGTAAAACCCGGGATAGAAGAAAACCAAGTTGACCGTGCAGAGCTTTCTGTGCCTTTATCTGTGCGCGACAATGTGCTCGGCGAGGTGTGGTTCAACGGCATTACCGATTTGAACACGGACGCACAGAATTTGCTGGCAGCGGTTACACAACAATTGAGTACCCATTTGGATAACCTGCGTCTCAGTCAGCAGAGAGAAATTTCTCTGACAGAGGTTGAGGGATTGTATGAGATCAGTGCTGAATTGAGCGCAACAACAACCTTGCAGGGTGCGTTGATGGCTGTCTCTCGTCCTGCCATTGCCACAGGGGCGAAGCGATGCAGTTTATACCGTATCCTGGGCGAAGGTCAGCGGGAAATTTCTGATGAAGTTGAACTGGTTGCACATTGGGAACGAGACACCAGCGGCCACGTAACCCCTTTGGGGATGCGATTTGACATCAAAGAGCTGCCAAGTTACCAGGCCTGGTTCAGTTCACCGGATAAGCCCTTCATGGTACCTGATGTTTCGGCAGTTGCACCGTCATCTGTTGCAGGAGCACCGACGGATCCGGACTTCAAGGGCTTTTTATTGCTGCCATTGAAAACACCAGAGGTTTTGGTTGGCATCATCACCGTTTATTTTGAAAATGAACGCCTCTTCAGCCGGGCAGATGAGCGTCTTTACAGTGCCCTTGCCCAACAGGCAGCGGTGGTGGTCAATAACCTGTTGTTGTTTGAACAGGTTACCCGCCGTGCATCTGACATGGAAACGGTTACAGCGATCAGTACTGAGATCTCCCACTTGCTGGATCCGGAGGTGTTGTTAAATACAGTTGTAAGCCGGACACAAAAAGGTTTCAATATCTATCATGCCCAGATCTATGTGTATGATGAAGAAATAGATTCATTGAACTTGTCTGCCAGTTCGGGTGAGGTGGGTGACCGATTGTTGGAAAAAGGCCACGCCATTTCCATGGCCGAAGAGCATTCTCTTGTGACGAGAGCGGCACGCACACGCCAGGAAATCATTGTGAGCGATACGCGTAAAGAATCGGATTTTTTGCCGAACGAACTGCTGCCTGATACCCGTGCAGAAATGGCAATACCGATGATCGTGGGCGATCAGTTGTTGGGCGTGTTTGATATACAGGACTCTCGTTTGAATCGTTTCTCTCAGCTTGAACGGCAGATTTTCATAACCCTGACCTCTCAAGTGGCGGTGGCTTTGCAGAATGCCCGCTTGTATTTGGAGCAGGAAGAGACCGTACAGCGATTGCGTGAGCTGGATCATTTGAAATCCGACTTTTTGGCGAATATGAGCCATGAACTTCGCACGCCTTTGAATTCGATCATGGGCTTCACCGATGTGATCCTGCTTGGGTTAGATGGTCCGCTGACAGAGCAGATGGAAAATGATCTCAAGCTGGTGGAAAAGAACGGTAAACACCTGCTAAGTTTGATCAACAATGTTCTGGATATGTCCAAGATTGAAGCAGGCCGCATGACCCTCAGTTTGGAGAAATTCGATCTGCAATCCTTGCTGGAAGAAGCAATGGATATTGCCAGCCCACTGATACGTGAAAAGTCCCTGGAATTGGATTTGACGATGCAGAGTGGAGAAACGTTTGAAATATTGGCAGACCGGGTGCGGATGCGTCAGGTGATGATCAATATTCTTGGAAATGCAGTAAAATTTACAGAGGAAGGCGACATTACCATTTCGGTTGTCAAACCTCGCCAGGACTCTGTGCGCATTGAAGTGCATGATACGGGGATTGGCATTCCTCCAAATAAATTGGATATGATTTTTGAATCTTTCAACCAGATTGATACCACTTCCACGCGTAAAGTGGGGGGCACCGGTTTGGGGCTGCCAATCAGCCGCAAACTGGTGAAAATGCATGGCGGAAGGCTATGGGCTGAAAGTACGGGTATTGAAGGAGAAGGATCAACATTCATTGTTGAAATCCCATTAAATGTTGGTTGAGTACTATTGATATTGAATGTCAGGGGAGACCATTGCTGGTCGGAGTGAATGAATGAGTTATTTGGTTTTATATATTGAAGATAATCCTGACAATTTGACATTGGTGCAGCGGGCGATTGAGGCGGCTGGATACGAATTCCAAGGGAAGATGAGCGGTGAAGGAGGCCTGACCGCGGCTGGCGAAATGCAGCCAGATCTGATCTTGCTGGACATCAATCTGCCTGACATTGATGGCTATGAGGTGGTGCGCCGTCTGCGCAGCAGCGGAGACGAGCATTTGGCCCATGTGCCAGTGATTGCGATTACGGCAAATGCCCTGCGCGGTGATGCTGAGAAGGCAATTGCTGCCGGCTGCGATGTGTATATGTCCAAGCCGATCAATATTCGGGAGCTGTGGGCCAGGGTGGGGGCATTGTTACAAACGGCCAATCGTTGACCCCTGGCAGACAAAAAATCATAACCATTAAGACTTGACAAGGCATACACTCATTTTGAGCATGCCTTGTTTTGTTGCCAGACAAGCAGAAACTACCTTCTGCTTGTCTTTTGCTTTTTTGCAGAAGGGAGAGGAGGGGGCGGGATAGCAGATGCTAATCCCGCCCAACCTATGGACTGAGGGTGCTTAGTGTTGATTGCGGCGACGCAGGAAGGCCGGGATATCCAGGTCGTCGGTGTTCAGCACATGGCGTTGGTATTCAGTTGGTGCGGGCTGGCTGACGATGGGTTGGTCTGCCATTTCGCTTGGTCGTGTTTGCCTGGTGCGCTCCGCGGTATTGGCCCGCGGGGTGCGCTCCATGCGGCGGATGCCGCTGCTGGTGTCAAAGCCAGTAGCGATCACGGTCACGCGCAATTCTTCGCCCATGTTCGGATCGACCACAGCGCCAAAGATGAGGTTCACGTCCGGGTGTGCAGTTTCCTTGATGATGGCGGCAGCCTGGTTGACCTCGAACAAGGTCAGGCTGGAGTCGCCGGTCACGTTGAAGAGAATACCGCGAGCGCCATCGATGGTGATGTCCAGCAGCCGGTTGGAGATGGCTTCTTCGGCGGCGATGCGTGCCCGGTCTTCACCGGTGGAACGGCCGACAGCCATCAAGGCTGCTCCGCCTTCCGACATGATCGTACGCACATCGGCGAAGTCGAGGTTGATCAAACCGGGAACGGTGATCAACTCCGAGATGCCTTGAATACCCTCGCGCAGCACATCATCAGCTACTTTGAAAGCCCCAGTCAGGCTTGCGCGTTTGTCCACAATCTGCAGCAGGCGGTCGTTGGGAATCGCAATCAACGTATCGGCCTGTTCTTTCAGCCGTTCAATGCCTTTTTCTGCGGATTGCAAGCGCTGTGAGCCTTCAAAGGTGAAGGGGCGGGTGACAACACCAATTGTCAGTGCGCCTATGTCTTTGGCAATTTGTGCCACCACAGGGGCTGCTCCAGTCCCTGTACCGCCGCCAAGACCGGCGGTGATAAAGACCATATCACTGCCTTTCAGCACCTGATACAGCTCTTCTGATGATTCTTCTGCGGCCTTTTGTCCCATCTCTGGGTTGCCGCCGGCACCGAGACCTCGGGTGGATTTTTCGCCGATGCGCACCCTGGTTTCGGATTTGGAGAGCAGCAAAGCCTGAGCATCCGTATTCACCGAAATGAATTCAATGCCTTGCAGCCCTTCCTCGATCATACGGTTGACTGCGTTGCAGCCACCGCCGCCTACACCGACTACTTTGATGCGGGCAAATGATTCTGCTAGAGGTTTATTGATTTGTTCCATAGGGTTCCTCCTTGATACAAATAACGAACAGCTTTCTTCTCAGTGAAGATGACAATCACTACAATACTTTCATGGTAAAAGGTTTTTTAGAAAATCTTTTAGCGTATCCCAATTTGGTCCGCCTCCTTTCTGATAGGGGCCATGGGGGGATGGCAATGCTGAATTGGTATACATGGCCCAGTGGAGCAGGCCAATGCTGGTGGAATATGCAGGTGACTGCAATTGGTCCACCAGACCAACCAAATCTTCCGGCTGTGCTACGCGTACCGGTAAACCGGTGATTTCACTGGCAAGATTGCGAATACCTGGCAGATTAGCGGTTCCCCCAGTGAGCACCATACCTGCCGGCAGCAATCCATCATAACCAGACCTTTTGATCTCTTGCATGACGAGTTGGAAGATTTCTTCGACACGGGCTTCGATGATATGTGCCAGAACCTTGCGGCTGACCTGGGTTGCTTCTTCTTCGCCGAAGGGGTGGATACTGAAAAGGTCTTCCTCGCCGATTTCACGCTGCATGGCGTGGCCGTATTGTTTTTTGATTTCTTCAGCCTGAGTGAGGGGCAGCCGCAGGCCGTGGGCAATATCGTTGGTAATGTGATTTCCGCCGATGGCGAGCACCATGGTGTGCCATACATCGCCATTGATATAGATTGCCAGATCGGTTGTGCCGCCGCCAATATCGCAGACCACCACGCCCATCTCCTGTTCTGTCTCAGTGAGCACGACCTCGCCTGAGGCCAGAGGGTTGAGTACAAATTGAGAGACTTGCACGCCAGCCTGTTCAACACACTGACGCAAATTCGCGACAGTAGCAGCGGCAGCGGTGATAATGTGGGCTTCCACTTCGAGGCGGTAGCCATGCATCCCGATCGGCTGGCGGATGCCATCCTGTTCATCGATAGAGAAACCGCGCTGAATGATGTGGATGATTTCGCGGGCGTGCGGGATGGCGATAGCCCTGGCGGCTTCCAGAGCACGGTCGATGTCGTATTGATCAATTATCCGGCCGGAGATTCCGGCCACGCCGCGGCTGTTGACTGAAGACACGTGCGAACCAGCCAGACTCACCAAAGCTGAAGTGATCTCCAGACCCGAAGTGCGTTGTGCTTTCTCCACAGAACGGGCCACTGCCTGGGAAGCCGCAGAGATATCAATGATCGTTCCTTTCCGAATGCCTTGCGATGGAACGTTTCCAACGCCAAGAATGCGGAAGCTGCGATCACCTTCTAAGCGAGCAACGAGCGTACAAACTTTGGTTGTGCCAATATCGATACCAACGACAATTGGATCATCCATAACTACGGCTCCAATCGATAAAAAGGTGCGTTGACGTTGGCGACACTGATCACTTTGGGGGTCAGATTTCTGTCGTCCAACTCTTGTGAAATCGCCTGGTATACGGACATCTTTTCATCCATGTTTAATGTATCCATGCCAACATATACTTTGCAGCCAGAGGCGTTTACCCATCCCAGGCCGTTTTCCTGGCTGTAGGCCAGACTGGTACCTGCTTCTACCTCTTTGGCAAGTTCCTGGGCTGTAGAAAGTGCGGCAGCGTCAACCTTTCTCGGACGGGCTGCCAGTGCTTGAATGGCCAGTTCATCTATCTCTGCGGTGAGGCTGGCTTCAATGGCTTCAAAGGGCATTTCGCCATCAATGTTGATGGTGAGTAGTTCCTGTTCATCGCCTTTGGGTTGGAACAAGACGCCTTCTTCATCACTCCAGTAGGTTTGATCGTCCGTGCGCCAGGCGATGACAGGCTGCCTTTCTTCAGCGAGGATGGAAACGGAAGCGGGCAGCCCAATCTCCACCCGGATGTTTTTTAATTCAGGGAAGGAGGTTTCGAGGTGCTGCTGAATTTCCTCCGGATTTACAGTAAAGATTGATTCTCCGTTGAGGTGCAGAACAGCTTCGATGTCACTGGCGGTGAGCCGGTGCAATCCCTGTATTTCAGGTTGGGAGACCTGAAATGTGCTTGAGCTGATCATGAAGAGCAGCAAGAAGCTGAAGAGGATGGCCAGAGCCCCTGAGATCCATTTTGCACTGAGTTGGATCACTGGCAGGCCGGGGATAACTACTTCGGCGCCGCTGCCCCGCAACGGGATGGTGACCTGCCGCCGTTGTCGTTTGCGGGTAACAGTGCGTTGCAGCATTGGTGTGCCAACGTTGCCGCGTACCACAACTGGCGGTACGTTCACTTCATAGTATTTGGACTGCGATTGTGCTTTGCTGCGCCCCCCTCGCCGGACGTTTTTCTGCCGGGCGCTGCTTTTATGCTCCCGGCGTTGTCGGATGTGTTCGGCACGGGTGTTTGCAGGTTTTTCAGTTCTGCTCATGATTTGCTCCCATATTGGTATTCCAACCCGTCGCGCACAGTTTTTCGTTCTATTGCCAGTGCAATCAAGCGATCCACCAGCTCCTGGCTGGAGATGCCGCTGGCTTCCCATAATTTTGGATACATGCTGATGCTGGTGAAGCCGGGCAGGGTGTTGACTTCATTTACGAAGATCTGACCGCTGTCCTTGTCCAACAGAAAATCGACACGGGCCAACCCCGCACAGTCGATGACTTTGTATACTTGCAATGCCACCTGTTGAATATATTGGATCGTTTCCATATCCAGACTGGCCGGGATAATTAACTCAGAGGTGTCATTGAGATATTTGGCAGCATAGGTGTAGAAGTCATCTTTGGGGCGGATCTCGCCGGGTAGAGATACCAGCGGGTCTTCATTGCCCAAAACGCTGACCTCGATTTCACGGGCATTGATGCCTTGTTCAATCAAGATGCGCCGGTCGAACCGGATAGCATCCATTACGCCTTCCAGTAAGTCCGAACGGTTCCGACACTTGGTGATGCCTACAGAGGAACCCATGTTGGCCGGTTTGACAAATAAGGGGTAGGAGCTCACTTTTTCGGCCTGGTCCAATAGCTCGGGCAGATGCATCTTAACGTCCAGAATATTGGCTACGATCGAATCTGCAACGGGCAGGTTGTGGGTTCGCAGCACATCCTTGAACAAGGCTTTATCCATGCCCACAGCTGACCCCAGTACGCCAGCGCCAACGTAAGCCAACCCGGCCATTTCCAGCAGTCCTTGCAATGCTCCATCTTCACCAAATGTCCCGTGCAGGATAGGGAAAATCACATCCAAACGGGCTTTGGGTTCCAAAACAGTGCGATCTTCTGCCTGCCTGAAGGCATATAAGGTATTGTTTCCTGGTTCGGGCAAGATTGTTACCGGGAAAAGATGAGAGGTATTGCCGCTTTCGAATGCCTGCAGCACGTTTTCGCCTGACAGCCATTTACCCTCTTTGGTAATACCAATGCAGGTGATGTCATATTTTTCTGGGGAGAGCGTTGATAAAATGAAACGCGCAGAACGCAGCGAAACTTCATGTTCGCCGGAACGTCCCCCAAAGATCGCACCAACCTGGATCTTATTCATCATTTTCTGTCCAATCACCTAATAATTCAATTTCCATCTCAAGCTGTACGCCAAATTTCTCATTCACGGTTTGCTGTGCCAGGTGGATCAACGAATAAATGTCTCTGGCATTTGCATTGCCGTGGTTCACAAAGAAATTAGCATGTATTTGACTGATCTCTACGTCACCGATGCGAGAACCTTTCAGGCCAGCAGCTTCGATCAGGCGCCCGGCTTTATCGCCTTTTGGGTTTTTGAAGATCGAACCTAAACTCGAGCCAGGGGGCTGCATTTTCACGCGGCGCTTGTAGATTGTTTGCAAGCAGGTTTCCATCTCATCACGGGTGCTTTGGGAAAGCTCCAGACGGACAGACAGGATGACTGCCTTGCTGTCTTCCCGTTTGAGAATGCTCGATCGGTAGCCATAGTCAAATTGTTCGCTGGTCCATTGAACTTTTCCTAATTCAGGATGCAAGATATCTGCCAGGATCAATTGGCTCTGAATATCGCCGCCGTGAGCGCCGGCATTACCGTAAACAGCCCCACCGAGTGTGCCGGGGATGTAGGTTCCCCATGCAAAGCCAGCCAAGCCGCGCAACGCAAGGCGTTTGCCGATGCTGGCCATCGAGGCTCCCGATTCTGCCCAGACGGTGGGCGGATTGGTGTTAGCGCCCACTTTGATGAGATTGGCCCGGTTGATCACTATCACTTCCTGCAAGCCACGATCGCTGATCAAAACGTTAGAGCCGCTGCCCAGAACGCGATAGGGGGCCTGCAAATTCCAGAGGTTCCGGATAGTCTCTGCCAGTTCCTTGGCAGAATGAACGATGAGCAAAGCTTCAGCTGCACCTCCCACGCGAGCGGTGGTGTAATTTGCCAGCATCACGTTTTCTTGCAGATTTGTGCCGAAAACGTTACGCAGTGCTTTCATGGGTACAGTTGAGGCAGAAGATTTCATGCGGTTAAATACCTTTCAAACAGTCAATCAAACGGCTGATTATATCTCTGCGTTTATGTTCATCCAACCCGGAGCGTTCCATCAATTCAATGAAGGCCTGATGTTCCTGTGGGTCCAAACAGCCGGAGCGGCTGAGTTGGAGTGCAGAAAGGGTATCGGTATCCATTTGATAGATGCGTTTTTCTTGCTTAGACATTCGACCTCTCTTTTTCCTGCAAGGCAGAAAACACAGTCTCGCTGATGTGAATGGCATCTCCGGCGGAGAGCACCAGCAGTACATCGCCGGGTAGTAGTTTTTGCAGGAGTTGTTCCGCTGCATTTTCCAGGGTCGGGGCATAGCTGGTGCTGCCGGCAGGCATTTTCTCGACAATCTGTTGTGAAGAAAAACCTGTGTCTTTTTCCCGCGCAGCGTAGATTTCGGTAATTATTACCTGGTCGGCGCTGCTCAAGGCCCGGATGAATTCCTGCTGCAGGGTCTGGGTGCGGGTATAGGTGTGGGGCTGCCAGACCACGAAAAACCGGCGCTGCTGGAAGCGGCTGCGAGCGGCTTCCAGGGTGGCTTTGATTTCCGTAGGATGATGCGCATAGTCATCAATTACGGTGATGCCGGCGGCAGTACCGCGCAGGTCAAAACGACGACCAGCGCCGCTGAATTGATGTAATGCCACAGCGGCCTTTGTTAAGGACAATCCAAGCTGGTGCATGGCAGCCATGCAGGCTGTGGCATTATTGATGTTGTGAATGCCGGGCACGCTCAGCGAAACCTTTGCCAGTGGGGCAGCAGCTGCGCCCGGCTGTGGACGATGAACGATAACGAAGTCGTATCCACCAGCGGCATTGCGCTGGATATCCTGCACCTGATAGTGGGCAGTCTCAGATTGCCCATAAGTGAACACGCGGTGTTCATCAGCAGCTTGTTCTGCGAGGATGGTGGTTTCGGCATCATCTGCGCAGGCCAGCAGGATACCATCCGGTTTCAGCCGCTCGACAAAGCTGGCAAACGCCGCTCGATAGTCCTGCGGGGTGGGGAAGCAGTCCGGATGGTCGTGTTCCATGTTGGTAATGATGGCGATGTCCGGGTTGAGTCCCAGGAACATGCGATCATATTCGTCGGCTTCAATCACGAAGAACTTGCCTTTTCCGGCGTGAGCATTGCTGCCCAGGTCTTTGGAAATGCCGCCGATGATATAGGAGGGATCAGTGCCAAGTGCATGCATTGTCCAGGCAGCCATGGCGGTGGTGGTTGTTTTGCCGTGGGTGCCGGCGACAGCGATGCATTTGTCGTCAACCATCAATTGCCCGAGATAGTCACTGCGTTTCAGGACAGGGATGCCGGCGTTGCGGGCTGCCTGTACTTCGGGATTGTCGTCGGGTATGGCGGACGAGCGCACTATCAGATCAGCACCGACCACATTCCGGGCGTTGTGCCCGGTGAAGACGCGAACACCATCACGTATCAGGGCCTGCGCTTCAGGAGACAGCGCCCGGTCTGAACCCGTGACGGTTTCGCCGCTCTCCATTAGAAGGCGGGCAATGGCGGAAAGTCCGCTGCCACCGATGCCGATCAGATGCACTTTTGTCATTATAGAAACACCACCAGTACGAAAGCGAAGGCGATTGCCACTGCAAAATAAATACGGGGCGTGATCAACCATTGCGGAGGAAGCAATTCGATCAATTTCAACACTGCGGCGCCTTGCGGGGTCATTGCGTCCGGAGCGATGATAAACTTGAGCGGCGCATATTGGGCAGCGTTCAGGTAGAACAGTAAAGCACCAAAGCACAGGTAGACATTGATCGCACCCAGGAAAATGCCTAACAGGGCATCCTGAAATTTCTCGCGATTGAATTTATTGGTCGCTGCCAGTTTGGTGATATTTGGCCCTTGATATCCAAAGAAAACCAGGGCGGTCAGGATCGCGATGCGCAGCCAGAACAAAGCTGAGGCAGAATCACCTGCCAGCAAGTTTTGAATGAAGGGGGCAAATTCTTCCAGAACAGTGATCATAAACATGCCAAGGATGACTGAGAAGCTGACCAACAGTTCTTTTGCCCAACCACGCATTGAACCGATGATTGCAAACAAAATGACCATGAACCAGAAAAAGACGTTTAATCCGATCACGATAGTTCTCCTGCCTGTCCGGCTAATTTACGGACGAGGTTTGCAAGTTTGAGGGCAGCATCCGGTTGTGCCAGACTCTTCATTGCACTCTTCATTTTCTCAAGCTCTACGGGCGAAGCGAGCAGATATTCGATGGTGTTGAGAAGTGAGAACTGCATTTCTTCGTCTTTGATCAACAGGGCAGCTCCATGCTGCATCAGATATTCGGCGTTCACCCGCTGGTAGCGCCAGGCATAAGGATATGGCACCAGGATGGCGGGCAACCCGAACAGGGGGTATTCTCCCAATGTGGCTGCACCAGCCCTGGAAATGACCATGTCAGCGCTGGCGAGGGCATCGCCCATTTCGTGTAGATATGGGACGGGGTGATAATTCTCAGCCAGCTCGGGCGGCAGCGATTCGCTTGCTTTTTCAATCTCCGGCCAATCCAGTTTGCCGCTGATGTGCAGCACCTGTGCTTTTGCCAGCAACTGCGGCAGCATTTCTGCCAGTGCCTGATTGATGGTGCGGGCGCCTTTGCTGCCGCCAAAGAACAACAATACCGGCAGCTTGTCATGCAGCCCCAGCCGCTTGCGGGATTCTTCCCGATTTTGCGGGAGGAGATTCTCGCGGGCGGGGTATCCAGTGATAACCAGGCGATCTTTTCTGTTAAAGTACTGCTTTGATGTTTCGGTGGTCAGTGCGATGATGGTTGCAAAGCGCGCCAACGATTTCAAGGCCAGACCGGGCTCAATGTCGGGCACATAGAGCAAAGAAAGTATGCGCCAGCTTGCCAGCGCCATGGGTACGGCGAGGTAACCGCCAGTGAAAAGGACGACGTCCGGTTTATACTGGCGCAGGATACGTCGGGAAGCCAGGGTTCCCCGCAGCAGTTTCCAGATATTGCCAGGCAGGGTGCGCAGCCCAACGCCATGCACACCGGCAGCAGGAATGGCGCAATATTCCACACTGGCACGCGCGACAAGCTCGGCCTCAATGCCGCCTTCGCCGCCTACCCAGAGTGTGGTCAGGCCGTTATCTTGCTTGAGTGCTTGCAGAATGGCCATTGCGGGATACACGCCGCCGCCCGTTCCGCCTGCGCAAATCAGAAGCCGCACTAGACGTCCTTTCTACTGGCGCTGTCTTTTTTTCTTTTTTTGCAGCGCGAGATATATTCAAAATAATACCGACAGCAATCATGGATGTGACCATGCTTGACCCGCCCATACTGATAAAAGGCAAGGCATTCCCGGCAACTGGGATCAGGGAGAGCATTACGCTGATGTTGATCAGTGCTTCCACAATGATCCATACTGTCATACCGCTGGCTAACAATTTGCCAAGAAGGTCTGGCGCCCGCCGGGCGATATCCATTCCCTGCCATAGGAAGAGTACGTAAAGTAAGACGACCACTGAAGCACCAATCAGCCCGGTTTCTTCGGTGATCACGGCAAAAATGCTGTCTGTCCAGGGTGCAGGCAGGCCGGTGAATTTAGTCACCGAGTTACCGATGCCGACACCAAAGAGTCCGCCGCGGATGATGGCCTGGATGGCACGCTGGATTTGTTCAGGGGCATCGTAGATATTGCCCAAACCAGCGATAAATGACAGGATACGGTCCATTTTGCCGGAAATCTGGATCACGAGATAACCAACCCCGGATGCCAAAACGAACAAGAGCAGAATCTGCCGCAGATTTCCACCTGCGAAGAAGAACAACACTCCACCGAGGATGAAGATGGTCAGAACAGCACTTGCATCCGGCTGCGCCATGATCAATCCGCCAATCGTGCCTACAATAAAGATGATCGGCACAAAACCAATGGAGAAGTCATTGAGGACTTCCTGCTTGGAATCCAGCCAAACAGCGAGGTAAATAATGATCACGAGTTTGGCCAGCTCAGAGGGCTGGACAGAATTACCGACGAGATTGCGGCTCAAAGATCCTGCAAATGGGAACAGGACAACAACGAGCAAGATGAGGGTTATACCCATGATGATGACGGACCAGTCCTTCAGTTTGTGGTAATCATAATAAGTTAGAAATGCTGCCACGCCGATGCCAAGTACAACCCAGAGAATTTGACGGGCGGCGATGGTATGTGGGGAACCGGTTTGAACCTCGCTGTAAACCCAACTGGTGGAATAGACAGCCAGTAACCCGATGGCGATCAGGCAGATCACAATCAGCACGAATGGCAGGTCAACCCGCGATGCACGCAAGCTTTTCTTTTTAGTATTTCCCTGAGTTTTGCGCCCAGGCTTCACAAAAGTTGTTTGACCCATTTTCGGTAACGCTCCCCGCGTTCAACAAAATCAGAAAAAGCATCGTAACTGGTGCCGCCTGGTGAAAGCAGGACGACATCCCCTTCTTCGGCAACTTGTGCCGCACCTTGAACTGCATCCTCCAGCCTGTCATAGTGAGACAGCGTGTAGGGACGTTGGCCGTCATGAAGGAGGCCCAGGGCATTGGTGATCTTCCCGGCTGCTTCACCGAAGATAATGACATGGTCCACACGTTGGTGGATGAGTTCTGCCAGCGACTCCCAGGGCAGGTTTTTGTCTCGTCCGCCAAGCAGAAGCACAAGTGGTTCATCAAAAGCGTGAATGGCTGCGATTGTGCGTTCCGGGGCGGTGGCAATTGAATCGTTGTACCATTTGGCACCGCTCAAGGTGCGGATGTATTCCAAACGATGTTCTACACCGGTGAAATCCCGGATTGACTCCGACAGACTTGATGTATCCCAACCGGCTGCAAAGGCAATGGCAAAGGCTGCTAACACGTTGCGCAGATTGTGCTCGCCTCGTAATTGAATGTCAGAGCGGTGCATCAGCACTTGCGAAGATTGACCATTGAAGAGCCGTAGTTCTTCTCCTGCAAGGTATGTGCCGGTTTGGCCGGCTGGCGGGCATGCCAGGCCAAAAGAGACCAGGCGGCCTTTGACTTGCTTTGCCAGCGCCCAGGCACCCGGGTCTTCGCTGGATAAAACGGCAGTATCGTTTTTCTGTTGGAAAGCCAGTATCTGTGCCTTGGCGGTTGTGTAAGCTTCCAGCGTGCCGTGTCTGTCCAGGTGGTTGGGGGTGATGTTGAGCACTGCACCGACTTGCGGCGAGATGGTCATGAGTTCCAGTTGGAAACTGGAGAATTCCAGAATCACAATGTCCTCTCGTTTAATTTCATCCAGATGGTCAATCAGCGGGAGGCCGATATTGCCGCCCACCCAAACCTGCTGTTCTTTTGCAACTGCCTGCTGCGCCATGCGGCCCAACAGGGTTGTGGTTGTGGTCTTCCCGGCTGAACCGGTGATACCAATCACAGGGCAGGGGACAGCTTCCATGAAGATCTGCGAATCATTGGACAAGGGGATGCCCCGGCGCTTGGCTTCCTGCACGACAGGAAGGGTCAATGGCACGCCGCCAGAGACACAAACCTGGTTTGTGCCGTCCAGGAGGCTGAGAGGATGTTCACCCAGAACCCATTGCAGTGGATAGGCAGACATTTCTTTTTGCACAGCAGCTAATTGATCTGACTGGCGTTGATCGTTGAGTATCACCTGTGCGCCCTGTGTTGACAGGAATCGCGCCAGAGCCAGCCCTTGACGGGCGGCACCCAGGATCAATACTTTCTGTCCTTTCCAGTTTTTATTCATTGTCCTATGCCAGTACAATTGCCACGCCGAGCATGGCGAATAAAAGACTTACCAGCCAAAAACGCTGTACGACCTGGGTTTCACTCCAACCCAGTAATTCGAAATGATGGTGCAGTGGTGCCATTTTGAACAGGCGCTTGCCGTGCGTGAGTTTGAAATAAACGATTTGCAAAATGACGCTTAATGTCTCACTGACCGGAATGATGGCGATGATGGGCAGCAGCAGCCATTGTCCGGTCATTAATGCGATGACACTCAATGTGGCTCCTAATGAGAGGGAGCCGGCATCCCCCATGAACATTTCAGCGGGGTGGGCATTGAACCAGAGGAAACCAAATAATGCGCCAACCAGGGTAAAGCAAAAACGGGCCAGAAAAACTTCGCCTTGCAGTAAAGCGATGCCACCGTATGCCAGAAAGCCAGTGGCAGAGATCAAGCCGGCGAGACCATCCAGGCCATCGGTAAAATTGATAGCGTTTGAGCCGCCTACGACAATGAAAACAGCAATTGGAATATAGAAGTAACCCAAATTGAATGAAATATCCACACCCGGCCAATACATTTGTGGAATTTCCAGAACATCCCGCAGATAGAATGCCACCCCTATGGCAATAATGGTTTGCAGGATAAATTTGGTGCGAGCGCGCATTCCCAGTCCGCGGCGTTTACCGCGCACACCTTCCCAGTCATCAATTGCACCCAAAATGCCGTAGATCAGCATGACCACCATCGGCAAAAAGACTTCCTGTGATTGCAGACCAATGCCGAAAAGGGAAGCAGCATTGAAGAGGACGGTGATCAGGATGACGGGCAGGATAAACATGACACCACCCATGGTTGGCGTACCCATTTTGGTGCTGTGA
>JAIOTF010000116.1 GCA_021107195.1 Anaerolineaceae bacterium
AGGCATGGTTCATAATTCCCAATAGGAATCACAACGTGTCAAAAGTGTTGAAGATATTGCACAGGTTGGCGACGAGATCACCGTCATGGTGAGGGATATTAACCACTCAGGCAAGATCCGCCTCTCACGTCAGGCAGTCCTCGAAGGATGGACAGCAGAAGAAGCCCGCGAAAAAGATCGCCCGCGAAAGCGCCCCAGCGGCAGCAACCGAGGCGGCTCCAATCGTGGCGGCAATCGCAGCGGCGGCGGCAAGCGCTACTAAAAACACAAGCGCACACTGAGCTTGTTGAAGTGTGCACCTGCCGAAGTGAAGAATCACAACATCCCCGAAAAATCTCGGGGATGTTTTTTTATTCATCTACCCTTGGAAAGGTTGGCCTATTCATAATCCATCAGCCAATACCCATCCTGCTCACCCATCACAAAGCCAGCCCACCCTTTTCAAGGTTGGATTTGCCCCCCTCACTTCTTCCTGAGCCATAAATGAAATGCTGCGGTCGCGCTTCGCGCTGACCACACCCTGCGAATCTCATTCCTGATTAACTATACTCCCCTGCTTTTCATTATGAATTATTCATTCCTACATTTTACATTGCGTCTTGTGTCGGGAGGTACGGCATCTCTGGTCCATCAATCTCCAAATAGCCCCCCAACGCCGCCCGCATCGCTGTTCTGTCATCCCAGGCGTACTCCATTGTGCCGAAACACATCGACTGCTCATGGCCTTTTCCACAGGAAATGACCAGATCTTCTGCCTGTGCCAATGACACAGCTTTTTGAATCGCTGCGCCGCGGTCTGGCACACACCAGAAACTTTCCCCTTTGATCCCCCCTTGCCGCCTGGCGGCATCCGCCATCTCAGCAAGAATCTCATCCAGCGATTCAGTGCGCGGGTCCTCTGCCGTTATGATCGTCAAATCAGCCATCTGTATCGAAACTTCCGCCATCAAGCGCCGTTTCTCACGGTCACGCAGACCAGCGGAGCCAAACACCGCAATCACCCTGCCTGTCGTCATTGTACGCGCAGCCTGCAAGGCATTCTTCAACGCATTGGGCGTATGGGCAAAGTCAACGATTGCCGTAAAGTCTTGCCCGAAGTCGATGCGCTCCATGCGTCCCGGTACACCGCGAAAAGCAGCGATCCCTTTCTGTACGTCAGAAGGCGACACACTTAAACCAACCACCGTTACAGCAATGGCAGCCAGACAATTTGAAATATTGTACGCACCAACCAATTGGCTTTTTACCGGTATTTCAAAGTTCGAAGAAACAGCGGTGAAAGAAACACCTTTGGGATCAAAAACGACCTGATCCGCCCAAAGGTCTGCATCGCGCTCCAGACTATAAGAAACGGAGTGCAGAGAAATGTTCTCCAGGTAAGCAAAAGAACGTTCATCCTTATTCAAAACCGCCAGACGTGGATTCCCCTGCGGCTTCTCATGCGTTTTAGCCAATTCCCGGAACAGGATCGCTTTTGCATCACGATAATTTTCCCAGGAACCATGATAATCCAGATGCTCATGCGTGATATTGGTAACTACGGCAATGTCAAATTCGCATGCTGCGACGCGGTGTTGTGCCAAGCCATGCGATGTCGTCTCCAGAACAACATGGGTTAGCCCTGCCGCCAGCATCCTGGAAAGATATCGCTGCACATCAGTTGAGTCCGGCGTGGTCACGTGAAAGCCGGTATCCAACACTTCATCGCCAATAACAGCATTAACTGTAGAAATCATCCCCGCCCGGATTCCGGCATGCTGTAAGATTTGAAAAATGATATTGGAAGTTGTTGTCTTTCCATCAGTGCCCGTCACGCCGATCACTGACATCTGGCGAGCGGGGAAGTCATAAAATGCTGCTGCAAGATGCGCCATTGCATATCGGCTGTCCGCCACACGGACATAAGGAATAGCACACTCAATATCCTCCCGTGTGCCAACCACAGCCGCCGCCCCTTGCGCGATCGCGGATGGAATATATTCATGCCCATCATAGGTATCCCCCAACGCTGCGATGAATACATTGCCCGGGTGCACATTTCGGGAATCAGACGATATCCCGGTAACAGGAACATCCGCCACCGTTCCTGGTGACAGCACTTCAATCGGTATGTCAGCGAACAGCTCAAAAAATGTCTTTTTAACGAACCCGGTCACAGATCACCTGTATGTCTATACGAAATCTCTGGTTAACCTAGCCCCCGGCTCAAGTCCTGCAGTTGTCGATTCACCGACCCATCCAGCATATGGTCCCCAACTCGCACGATCAGGCCACCCAAAATGGAAGGATCAACACGAAAACTGACATCGAGCAAATGTTTAAGTTGAGCAAGCAATTTTTGTCGAACTAATTTCTGCTCCTCTTCTGTCAATGGAAGCGCACTGATCACCTCAGCAACTTCCACATCCGCCATGCCTTCTAATTCGCCATCTTCAAAAATAATGACTTCTCCATCCTTAATCCCGGAAAAGAACTCTTTCAGTAAAGAACGTTGATACGTTTCATCGCGCGTCAAGGCGTCGCCAACCAATTTTCTGGCAGCAGCGATAGAAAGATCAGAAACGTGCAAACGTATCTTGTGCAGCATTTCCTCGCGTTCAACAGCCAATTCCTGCATTGTTGTCTCGCGGTCTTTCGCTGCATCTGCAGACGCCGCTGCGCGGATCTCTCGCCCTGCTTCTTCTGCACGCTCGCTGGTTTCGCGAAGAATGGTTGCGGCTTTGACTTGGGCTTCTGAAACGATCTGAGATGCTTCCAGCCGGGCCTTTTCCGCTTCTTCAAGTGCATTATCTGCTTCTTCAAGACTTTTTTCTATCTTGTTACGGCGTTTTTCCAGTACATCCATCAAAGGCCGCATGGCAAACGCCCGCACAAGCAAGAAAATGATCGAGAAATTGATGATCTGAACCAGTAAATAGCCAAGACTTATCCCCAGTTTTTCCAAGCGGTACTCCTTTCGACCTTTACGCCACAAACAAGATCAGCAAAGCAACCACCAATGAGTAAATCGCAATCGCTTCCGTAAAAGCGACAGCCAGGATCAGTGTTGTTTGTACTTCACCACTTGAATCTGGATTCCGTGAAATCCCTTGCACAGCAGCATAACCCATCAAGCCAATCCCCAATGCCGCACCGGCTGTTGGCACCATCACTAAGGCTGCTGCCAACATTTTTGTGATTGTTACCCAATCAATTTCCATTTTTAACTCGCCTCCGTATCTTTGCTGATGCTACAAAACAATTATCCTGCATCCTCAACTACATCTTCCTTTCCATGTGCATGCAAAGCCATCGACATGAAAACCATCGTCAACATACCGAACACCAATGCCTGAATGGCCCCAAAAAACAACTCCACTCCAAGAAAAATGGATTGCACTGGCAGCATAGGCACCAGGGTGCCTATCACGATAATGATCACCATCCCGGCGAACACATTTCCAAATAATCGAAATGTAAACGAGATCACCTTTGAAAATTCCGAGATCAATTCCAAAAAACCAACGGCCAAATCAATGAATCCCATGAAAGGCCTTTTTCGAAGCTGTTTGACGTTGAAAAACTTGGAAAAATATTGGATTCCCAAAGCCTTAAAACCAACAACCTGTACCATGACGATCGAAAAGATCGCCAATGCCAATGTAAAATTGATGTCTGTGGTCAGCGTCCGTACAAAGGGCACCAAACCGTACCCCTCATCTGCCGGGTAAGGTTTCAGAATATACAGATTCAAGAAACCCAACTCGTGGGCCACAAAACCTTCTCCGGCCGGCTTTGGCTCTAATAACCCCACACTTTCAATGCCCGGCAATAATTCCATCCAATTCGCCACCAGAACATACGTAAAGATAATCGCAAAGAAAGGAAAAACCGTTTTCACCCACTTCTTTCCAGCGGTTTTTTCTGTCAAACCATAGATGAAGTCAAGAATGGCCTCAATCCCGCCCAACCACCCCCCAGGAACTCGTCCTTCGCTTCGTAGCACCATACGACGGATGAAGAAAGCTATTCCTAACATAACTGCATCCACCAAAAGCATCGAAACCATAGTGTTGGTAAGATAAACATTCCCAACTAATGGTTGATGACTAAGATGTTCAGCAGCTAATTGAATCTCGGGCTGAACCGGGGGAAAGAGAAGGGACAAAACAAAACCAACTGCAATCACCACCGCTATCAGGATCAAATGGACCTTTCTCTTTTTCTTCTTATCCACTTGTGTTAATTCACTCAAGCTCATGATCCTTCTCTTCCGAGTCCGACTTTTTGGTGCGGCGACTGACAGCCCGTTTTACGATACGAACCGTAAAAACAAGCGAGACTGGAATACTGCATAAGACCAAAACCAGTGTCACCAAAGGCCTGGTCTCAAAACGCTGATCAAGCCATAGCCCTATCCCAATCGCCGCCAGGATGATCACCAACGTCAAAAAACCAACCTGTCCAAGCACAACTGCCATTGTAGCATTGAACAGGGTATCCGTCAGATCAACCTTGGGCGTTTTTTGGGGCTCATCCATGTTTGGATGATTATATCATGGAGCAAAAAATGGGTGTCAACAAACGCCCTTTCAGCTCAGCAATTCTCACTATGCTGGAATAAATATTGTAGTAGTTATATGTCAAAAATTAACGATCAAAATCGTTACTACAAATCCAGATTAAGAATTGCTGCTTTCGGCTCCAAGCTGTGCTCATTGCCGTTAAACTTTAAGATTCCACGTTCTTTTCATTCTTTAACATACGTTGCAAACACAGGTCATCTTCCCCTATCCACTCGACATACGATGTTTAATACTTCAATCATCAACCCCGCCAATATCCCAGCGAACCCCAGCCAGCGTGCCCACTTACTGGACAATCCCAGGATTGAGGGGCTCTCAATGCTAAATTTTTTCGCGAACAATGCCTGCCGCTCCACGGATTCACCATCACTGGCCACATGATCCACGTACACCCACCAGATTCCTTCGTACTCCCCATCATCTGGCAAGCGCACATTCCATTCAGCTTCCTGATGCATCCCCCCCGCCAAAGGGATTTGGTAGACACCGGGTGGGTCAATCTCTGCGCCTTCCAGTTCCAGGCGATAAACCATGACCGGATTAACCGCCTCACATAAAGCTGCCGGAGTGCTGAGATCTAACGATACCGAAAATGAAGCCCACGCACCCCGATGCACACTTTCCGGCGCTTGAAAAGTGATCGTTGCCGGAACCGATCCTGCGAGGGATAAATCAAAATGTTGAGATTGGGCTGACGCGCTCACTGGCCAGAATGCAACCAATAACAAAACAAGTGCCGCCGTAATCCCCCCTCTCGCAATCCAGGTCAGAATTCTCTTCATCCTGCCTTGTCAACACGTCCACTGACCGTCCCATCCGGAAGGATCGCCCCATCCAGGTTTGCTCCGGTCAGATCAACATCAGAAAGATCTGCTTTAAACAAATTTGCTCTCGTAAGGTCAGCATTTTGCAAATTCGCCCTACAGAGGCAGGCTTTGTAAAAGTCTGCCCCATTCAGATGCGCTCCTTCCAATGAAGCATCGCTCAAATCAACGTGACTGACATTGGCCTTTATTAGATTTGCCCCATCCAATTTTGCCCGCCGAAGATTTGCCTCGTCCAAATTTGCATTATAAAGATCAGCACCGGTCAGGTTGGCATCCTCCAGGAAACACTCACTCAAATCCGCTTCCTTCATAATCGCACCGGCCAGAATTGTTCGAGCAAGATGCGCCGAACTGCAATCAGCATGGTAAAAATCAGCCTGGCTGGCATTAGCATCATCCAGGCAGGTATCACTAAGATCAGACCGGCGGAAGTTAGTCGAAATCATATTCGCTCTTTTCAGCAGCGCCTCGCTCAAATCTGCCCGGCTTATATCAGCTTCACTCAAATCAGCTTCTGTCAAATCGGCCGCTGTCAAATCAGCGCGTTTAAAACAGGCGCCTTTTAAATTTGCGCCTGTTAAATCCGCACGGCGCAGGATCGCTCTACACAGCCTGGCCCCTTGCAAACACGCCTGCCGCAAATGCGCCCCTACCAACATGGCTTGCCCTTCCCCGCTCGTTCTATTGTTTATCCAGATTAAATGTTTTGATAAAATGCCATTAAGTTCATTTTTATTCATTGATCACTTCCTTAAAAATATTTTCACTATAAATTATACCAATTAAACACAATTCCTCAGGTTTGATTCCAGCAATTCTCAATATGATGAAACTATCGCTGTCGTAGGTACGACTTCAGTCGTTAAGCGTTTGAAATTAACGATCAAAATCGTTACTACAAAGCCAAACTGAGAATTGCCGGATTGCTTCTTAGGCGTTTTTAATCGGCGATTCACTGAAAGGTTTTTCCTGGGCGCGGGTGTTATAATCAACCAGTGATATTTCTCTTGTCGGACATCACAAAATCTCTTCTGGAGGAACTAATGCACTCTCACCCCGTTGAACCCTTCCGTATCAAGATGGTAGAACCCATTCACCTGATTTCG
>JAIOTF010000303.1 GCA_021107195.1 Anaerolineaceae bacterium
CAGTCTGGCGACTTACAGTCTGGCGACTTACAGTCTGGCGACTGTATCAGCACGTTTGATCTGCGTGCCCTGGCGATGCAGAAAGGCGTTTTGCGGGCGGGGGCTGCGCCGCTGTGTTTGCTCAGTCTTCCGCAGGCGCATTATGAGACGCTGGTTGCTTCTGTCCCCGCGGCGGTGGCGCGTTTGCAGGAATTGGCCGAGGAACGATGGGGGCAGGCATGACAATCCCAGAGCGCCCCATGATGCGACCCCGCTGGAGCAAGGTCTTGCAGGACTTGTGGAGCAATCGCACGCGTTCGATCCTGGTTGTGCTTTCGATTGGTGTGGGGTTGTTCGCCCTGGGGCTGATCATGACCATCAATGTCATCCTTAAAGAGGATATGCGCGCGAGCTACAGCAGTGTGAATCCGGCCAATGTTACCCTTTCGCTGGCGGGTTTCGACGAGACTCTTGTTACCCGCGTTGCACACCTGGAGAGCGTGGAGCAGGCCCAGGCATTGCGTGTAGCAGCCTTTCGCGTGCGGGCCAGCGACGGGCAGTGGAAGGTGTTGGATATCAGTGGTATCGAAGATTTTGAGAGGCAAGAGATCAATACCCTGTCTCTGCTTGAAGGCCGCTGGCCGCAGAACTTCTATGAAATGGTCATTGATCTTAACAAGCTGGATGACCTGGGCTATGCTGTTGGTGATGTGCTGGAAGTAGAGATGGTGGATGGCTCCACCCGCACGCTGACCCTGTGTGGCATTGTACAGAATCAGACCATTGGGGCAGCCAGAGGGGGCGGTAGTTTTTTTATGGAGAACATGCAGGGCTATGTGCGAATGGATGCCATGCCGCACCTCGGCCAGCCGCAGGTCTATAATACGTTGCTGGTCACCTCCGCAGACGGGGGCAATAATGAGGACAGCTTGCATATGCTGGCTGAAGAATTGCAGGATGTGATCAAACACGCTCACCTGATGCTGCTGAATTCAAACACCCGTCTCACAGACCGCCATCCAACTTCCCTTTATGTGGACACGATTGGGACGATCTTGATCTTCCTCGGGTTGTTGATCGTTTTTCTCAGCGGCTCGTTGATCAGCAATACGCTGACAGCTCTGCTCAATCAGCAGCGCGAGCAAATTGGTATCATGAAGAGTTTTGGCGCCAGCAGCCGGCAGATCATCGTCATGTATATGCTGTTGTTGTTCATCCTCGGTATGTTGGGGCTGATGATCTCTATTCCTGCATCCCACTGGGTGGCTTACCAAGTGCTGTATGAGCTGGCTGGTGCACTCAATTTCCAGATTCAGCCGAAACGCTTTGTCTTCCTGCCGGTGCTGGTGCAAATGGTGATGGCTTTCATTGTGCCGCAGTTGGCAGGAGTCTTCCCCGTGATGCAGGGCACGCGTATCAAGATACAGGATGCCTTGAGCGGCTTTGGCGGGGAAGTACCCCAGGCTGATACCGGTTTGAGCCGTTTCCTGAGTCGTTTTCGCAAGCTCTCGCGCCCGATGCGCATTTCATTACGCAATACCTTCCGGCGCAAGGGACGCCTGATCCTGACCCTGGTCACGCTGTCCCTGGGCGGTTCGATCTTCATCGCCACCTTCAGCGTGCGCGCCTCGCTGGATGCCTATATAGATCAGGTGGGGCATTATTTCCAGGCGGATGTGAATATTACCACCAGCCGGCCTTATCGTATGGGGCAGATGGCGCATTACCTGGCGCCCATCCCGGGCATTGAAGAGATTGAAGGCTGGTCAGTGGCACGCTGCGAGCTGCCCGGCAAGGACAAGGATACATCCGGCGCATCGGTAACGATGATGGCGCCGCCAGTGGAAAGCCCAATGGTTGAACCGATTCTCATCTCCGGGCGCTGGATAGAAACGTCCGGCCAAAACGAGGTTGCCTTGAATGAACAATTCCTGTTTGATTTTTCTGACCTGGGATTGGGGGACACGCTCGATTTGCGCGTGAATGGTGAGATTACAGAATGGACGGTGGTTGGTTTTTTTCAACTGGCTGGAAAAAGCGCCGGTTATATTGTTTACACTGATTATGAATCTCTGGTCGATGAGATCAACCAGCGGGATCAGGCGATTATTTTCCGTATTGCCCTTGATGAAGAACAAATCCCGCCCAATGAACAGGCCTGGTTCCGCAGCCAGTTGAATGCTTATCTGGAGGGCAAGGGCGTGCGTATCCGTGACTTGCAGGGCGGTGATACCTTGCAGAAAGCGGCCACTGATGGATTGAACATCATTATCCAGTTTTTGATGATCATGTCTTTCCTGACTGCTCTGGTGGGCAGCATTGGCCTTGCCGGAACAATGAGCATGAACGTGATTGACCGCACGCGCGAGATAGGCATCATGCGCGCCATTGGCGCCCATGACAAAGTGATTGCCCAGATGGTAATCGTTGAAGGGTTGTTGATTGGCTTGATGAGCTGGTTGCTGGGGGCTTTGCTTTCTTTTCCCATCAGCCGCAGCTTGTCCAATACGATCAGTTATGCCCTGTTTGACGTGCCAGCTACATATACATTTTCCGTGATCGGGTTTGTGTACTGGTTTGTGATTGCCATTATCCTGGCGGTGATTGCCAGTATCCTGCCTGCGCGCAGCGCTACCCACCTCACCATCCGCGAGGCGATTTCATACGAATAAGGGGGATTCGCTTATTGAGAACCTCTTTAAAGCCTGCAAGGCTTCGAAGAATTTCTTAAGCCTTAATTTTGTCCCTGCATCATTTTTGAGGGGTGGTATTTGTTTTAAGTCTCCCCCTTTTCAAATTCAAGGGCAGACGGAGCATGCTTATACAACCAATATTGAAGAAATCGAGAAATTGGTGATAAAAACCTATTGACTTAATTATAAATTTCATTATACTGATAATAGATTGGACGTCCAACCTCTCAATAAAAATCACCTTCATAGAAGATTTGGTGCATATGACGATCATCAATACCGGCAGCCGCATACAGCAAGTAAAGGCATATTTGCTCGATTACATTGACCATAATCACTTGAAACGCAATGATCAATTGCCTTCGGAAGCAACTATCGCAAAAATAGTGGGGGTCAGCCGTAACACGCTTCGCGAGGCATACGTTTCGCTGGAAAATGAAGGCGTTATTATCCGGCGGCACGGGATTGGTACTTTTGTGGCCCAGGCCCCCATTATTCGTGATTCTTTGAATGATTTTCTTCCTTTTGCACAAATCATCGAAAATGTTGGCTACACACCCGGCTTTAAGACACTTTCCATCGATCATGTTATTGCTCCTGCGGATGTTTACGATGCATTTAATGTGCCCCTCTCGACAAACATCCTTTGCATTAAACGCATCGTGTTTGCTGACCAGCAGCCTGCGATTTATGTTGACGATTATCTGTCGCCGCTTATTGATGTTGAAAGCATAGACTGGGACAATTTTGAGGGCAATATGGTTGAAGTTCTCTCCGCCTCACTCAATACCTCGTTGCACCAAATTCAATCAACCATTCGCGCGGCGGCCATCGAGTCGGAAATTTCACAATGGTTACAGTTATCGGAAGGAACGCCAATTCTCTCTATTCGCTCAACAATTTTTGCTTTGGATAATCAACCGGTAACCTACAGCAAGGTGTATTTCAACTCTAATATCATGGAGTTGAATATTGTGCGGATGATCCGCGAAAAGTAGTGACATTTCTCAAAGGAGAAGGATGATGAGTACCCCTAAAAGATTTTTGTTTGTCCTGTTGATCCTGTTGGTTGGTTTGCTGGCCGCATGCGGCCCGGCTGCCCCTGCCGAAGCACCGGCGGAGGAAGCCCCAGCCGAAGCAGCACCCCCGGAAGAAGCGCCGGCAGAAGAGGCCGCACCGGCTGAAGAAGCTGCTCCCGCTGAAGAAGAACCCGCTATGGAGCCGGTCACCATTCAGGTGTTTTACCCGGTTGCGGTGGATGCCCCGATTGCTGCTATTTTCCAGGGCTATATTGAGGACTTCCAGGCTGAGTATCCCTACATCACGGTTGAACCGGTTTTCTCCGGCGGCTACGGTGATGTGCAAACTGCCATCCAGACCACAATTGATGGTGGTGGAGAGCCGCCAGCCCTGGCAGTGATGCTCGCAACCGCCATCTATGACCTGATCAACGCCGATTACATTGTGCCTTTAGATGAACACATTGCCGGTATGGAAGATGGCGATGCCTATGTCGCTGATTTCTTGCCTGCTTTCCTGGCAAATTCCTATTATGACGGCCAATTGTGGAGCGTTCCCTTCCAGCGCAGTGCTGTGGTGATGTACTACAATGTTGATATGTTTGCTGAAGCAGGGCTGGAACCGCCCACAAGCTGGCAGACCTGGGCTGAAGCCGCGCAGGCATTGACCGTTACCGAAGGCGACGTTACCAATTGGGGGCTGCACTTCTCTTCCGACTGGCCCTACTGGCTCTTCCAGCCCCTGGCAATTGGTGCCGGGCAGAACATCCTTGACGATGACTGCACCGTGACCTTCGATGATCCTGCGGTGATTGAAGCCGTTCAATTCTATATTGATCTCTCCGCCGAATATGGCGCCATGCCCGCCGGTGTGCAAGCCACTTGGCCGACAGATCCGCCCGATCTCGCAAGCGGCGCCACGGCAATGATCGTTCACTCCTCCGGCAGTCTGACAGGTCTTTTGGAACAGGCTGACTTCGAGCTTGGTGTGATGCCCTACCCCGGTAAAGAAGAAGGCACCACAGCCAGTGTTCCTGGCGGCGGCAATTTCTACATGATGAATGGCGTTTCTGCTGAAAAACAGGATGCTGCCTGGAAATTCATGGAATTCATCACCCAGCCTGACTATGTGGCCGATTTCAGCATCAACACCGGCTACATTGCCAACCGCTACAGCGCCTATGATACCGATGCAATGCAGGCGTATGTTGCCGATGTGCCCCAGGCCCTGCTGACCCGCGATGCTTTGCAATCAGCCGGCGCCGAACTGGCGACACAGAACCTGGGTCAGGTACGCGGAATCTTCCACGATTACCTGCAGAGGGCGATCAATGGTGAAATGGGTGCTGCCGAGGCAATGGCTGCTGCACAGGCCGAAGCTGAAGCTGCCCTGGCAGATTACTGCGAATAGAATTTGATTAACCCCGAATGATCTATAATGGGGTGACCAATATCGTTTTTGGTCACCCCATTTTTTCATAAGGAGCTTGCCGTGCAATCTCAAGCTGCCCGCAAACCATTCAAACCCCTTCCCTATCTTCTGACCCTTCCAACAGCGGTTTTTGTGGCTGTGTTCACCGTCTGGCCTGTGTTGCTTTCCATTTACCAGAGCTTTTTCCGCCAGCGGATGAATATTGCCAAGTTCCGCGAGCCGAGTTTCATTGGCCTGGAAAATTATATTGATTTGCTCAATGATCCTTATTTCATCAAGGTTATTGGCAATACGCTGAAATACATCATCGGCACGGTACCGATCAGCATACTATTGGGATTTTTGTTTGCCTTGCTGGTCAACCGGAAAGTGCGCGGCGTTGGATTTTTCCGTCTGGCGTTCTTTCATCCGATGGTACTGCCTATGGTCAGTGCCGCCACCGTTTGGCTGTTTTTCTTCACCCCCGATTATGGCCTGTTCAACACTGCCCTGCGCTTTTTGGGCTATAATGGTCCTCAAAACTGGACGGGCAACCCCAATCTGGCGATATTATCCGTTATCATTGTTGCCATCTGGAAAAATTCCGGCTATTATATGATCTTTTATCTGGCGGGTTTGCAAAACCTGCCGACTGATGTTTTCGAAGCAGCAGCATTGGATGGCGCCAATGGGTGGCAAACCTTGTGGCAGATCACCTTCCCTTTGATGCGCCGCACCACACTATTCATTAGTACAATTGCTTTCATTGATGCCTTCCGTACCGTTGATCATATCTTCGTTCTGACCTCCGGCGGTCCCAGCCGGGCCAGCACCGTCTTGCTCTTTGAGCTTTGGTCGCAGCGGTTTGAATACCAGGATATCGGTGTTTCCGCGGCGATCACAGTCATCTTTGTAGTGATACTGCTGGCGTTCACGATTACCAATTTCATTGTGTCTGAGCGTAAGGAGGCCTGAAATGTCTGCTCCGATTCCAAAAAAGGCCCGCTTGCGAAAACAAATTGGCAGTTGGCTTGTTAATGCTTTCGCAACTGGCCTGGCACTGTTATGGTCTGTGCCAGTGCTTTGGGCAGTGGTTGCCTCTTTCCGCCCTGCCAATGACGCTATCAGCCACGGCGATGTTTGGTTCAGCAATACCCTTACGCTGGAGAATTATCTTCATGCATGGTCCCTGGCGCCCTTTGGGCAGTATTACATTAACACGATCATTGTTGTTTTGACCATTCTGGTTGTACAATTGGTCACGATCATTTTGGCTGGTTTTGCTTTTGCCAATTACAAATTTCTCGGCAAGCGTTGGGTATTCTTCTTTATCCTGTTACAAATGATGATCCCCACTTCTGCTCTGCTGGCGCCAAACTTTGCTACCATTCGCGAGTTGGGTATCTTCGATACCCGCCTGGCGATCGCCATCCCGTATTTTGGGTCTGCCTTTGGCACGTTCCTGATGCGTCAATCTTTCCTGGAAGTGCCGCGTTACCTGGTTGATGCAGGCATCATAGACGGGTGTTCATGGTGGCAGTTGATCCTGCATGTGTATTTACCCCCTTCCATTCCCACTCTGATCGCCTTTGGCCTCTCCTCGGCTACCTGGCACTGGAACGAATTTCTCTGGCCGTTGATCATTACCAACAGCGATAGTAGCCGCCCGCTGACTGCCGGACTGGTGCGTTTTACCCAGCTCGGTGAAATTGGCGCTCAGTGGTCGCTGCTCACTGCGGCTACCCTGATGGTGACTGCCCCGCTCTTTATCGTCTTCCTCATCTTCCAGCGCAGATTCATCCAGAGCTTCCTGCACTCCGGACTGAAGTAAATAAAAATTTATTTCTTTGTCCAAAATATTGATCTTCTCACACAAATAGATTCAATTTAAGAGTTTTATGCTGTCAATCATACGTTCACTGAAATTAACGAAGTGAACGTATGATAATTTCTTTCCAGGGGGATTGCGCTTCACTTTTCAATGTCAGCTATAATTTAAGTCAGTCCTGGACGCTGAACGAAACCAGCAGGATTCGAGGAATGAGCCATGAAAGATATCAGGAATCTAATCGCACAAATGACAGTAGAAGAAAAAGCCTCGCTATGCTCCGGGCTGGATTTTTGGCATCTGAAAGGGATTGAACGTTTGGGAATCCCTT
>JAIOTF010000416.1 GCA_021107195.1 Anaerolineaceae bacterium
CCACCGGAGGTGGAGGCCAGAAAGTATGGTTTGCAATATGTCAAGTTGAATGGTGAAATTGGCTGCATGGCTAATGGGGCAGGGTTAACTATGGCGACAATGGATCTGATCAGCTATTTTGATGGCAAACCAGCGAATTTTCTGGATGTTGGGGGGGGAGCCACACCGGAAAAGGTGGCTGCCGGATTTCGAATTTTATTATCTGATAAGGAAATTCGATCCATTATTGTCAATATTTTTGGGGGAATCACACGCTGTGATGACGTGGCTTTGGGAATTCTCGCAGCATTACAAGAAAGAAAGCCCAGAGTGCCCATTGTTGTTCGAATGGCAGGCACAAATGCCGGGGAAGGTCGGAAAATATTGGAAGAAGCACATCTGGTTATGGCGGATACTCTTGTTGGCGCAGTCCAAAAATCGGTGGCATTTAGTACTGGAGGTTGGAATGGGTATCTTGATTAACCGCGAAAGCCGAATCATTGTTCAGGGTATCACGGGTTTTCAAGGCAGATTCCATACGCACCAGATGATGGATTATGGTTCTCAAATTGTTGCAGGTGTTACTCCCGGCAAGGGGGGGAAGTGGGTGATGGATGGTAAAGTGCCGGTATTTGAATCGGTGAAAATAGCAGTTGCTGCAACGGGGGCTGACGTAAGCGTGATCTTTGTGCCTTCCCACTTCGCGCAGGATGCAATCTTTGAAGCAATCGATGCTGATGTGAAATTGATCGTTTGTGTTACTGAGGGTGTGCCGGTCCACGACATGATCCAGGTGCGGCAGTATCTGTGGCAGAAAGACATTGTATTGGTTGGCCCGAATTCTCCCGGGATATTAACACCAGGCGAGGCAATCGCAGGAGTTATTCCTGCAAATACCGCTTCGGTTGGCAATGTGGGTATTGTTTCAAGATCCGGAACTTTAATTTATGAAGTAATGTATGCGATCAAGCGCGATGGGATTGGAGTCAGTACTTGCGTTGGCATTGGCAGCGATCCAGTAAAATGTACCGGGTTTATTGAGGTCCTGAAACACTTTGAAAGTGACCCGCACACCGAGAAAATAGTTCTGATCGGCGAGATTGGCGGCATAGAGGAAGAAGAAGCTGCTGATTATATTAGCCAGATGACAAAGCCTGTCATTGGTTATATTGCAGGGGTAACTGCCCCGCCCGGGAGGCGAATGGGACATCTGGGGGCTATCATTGAAGGCGGTGTTGGGACGGCCGAAGGCAAGATCAAGGCTTTGAAACGGTCAGGCGTACAAATTGCAGGGCATCCCGAAGAAATACCACAAATATTAAAAAGATAAACGAAAAAAGCGCAGAGATTAGCTCCACGCTTTTTGTAGAGATGCGTTTTTAATTTAAGTAATGTGCTTCTCAATGTAACTTACTGCATCGGCAACGGTTTTGATCTGGCGTGCTTCATCGTCCTCAATCGAAATATCAAATTTTTCGCAGAAACCATCAATCAGGAAGAATTGATCCATCGAATCTGCTTTCAGATCCTCGATCAGACGAGTTTCGGGTTTTACTTCGTCGCCATCAATTTTTAATACGTCAACGATTACAGCTTTTACTTCTTCAAATGTTGCGCTCATGGGTTTGCCTCCAAATAAGGGATAGAAAGATTGCTATCAATTCTGATTTTACTTGTCCTGTGCCAAGTGCCAAGCCTGAATTATTTCGAATTTCGTTGATCCCTGGCGATTATTAATCGCAGGACAAGTTTTGGTATACTTCCATATATTATACCCATAATTTATTTATATAAAGAAGCTCGGTATGGACAGCAAAAATAACCTGCCTCAACGCAAAACGGATCATATTCGCATCAATCTGGAGAATGATGTGAAATCAAGTTTGACAAACGGCCTGGACGGTTATCATTTTGTACATCAAGCTTTACCCGAGATTGACCTCGCACAGATTTCATTGAAGACCAGCTTGTTTGGAAAACCCCTTGCCGCACCATTCCAGATTTCATCAATGACGGGTGGTACCAGTGAGGCTTTACTGCTTAACCAACGCCTGGCTGCTGTTGCGCAAGAATTTGGAATTGCCATGGGGGTCGGATCACAGCGGGCAGCGATCGAGAATTGTGAATTGGAAGACAGTTTTCGGGTACGGGATATTGCACCTGATATTTTGCTCTTTGCAAATTTAGGGGCGATCCAGTTGAATTTCGGATATTCAGCAACCACGTGCCAAAAAGCGGTTGATATGATTGAAGCAGATGGATTGATCTTGCATCTCAATCCCTTGCAGGAAGCATTACAACCGCAAGGGGAAACGAATTTTAGTGGTTTGGCGAAAGAAATCGAAAAAGTATGCAGGAGGGTCAGCGTGCCGGTGGTGGTCAAGGAAGTGGGTTGGGGAATTTCAGAAGATGCCGCAAGGATGCTGGTTGATGCAGGTGTTTCTGCGATCGACGTAGCTGGTGCAGGCGGCACTTCCTGGTCTCAAGTGGAAATGTACAGGATTGATGATCCGTATCAAGCCCAGACGGCGGCAGTTTTTCGCAATTGGGGGATACCAACCGCTGATTCTATTTTGGCGGCTAGAAGAGTGTCACCGAATTTGCCAGTTATTGCTTCTGGCGGCATCAAAGATGGCGTGGATGCAGCAAAATGTTTGGCTTTAGGGGCGAACTTGTGCGGTCTGGCTGGACAATTCTTAAAAGCTGCCGCCATTTCAGTAGAAGATGCACAGAAAACCGCAATTATGCTGATCCAACAAATGAAGATCGCAATGTTTTCTGCAGGGGTTAGTGAACTATCTCAACTTAATGCAGCATTGTTGAAGAAGCGGTAAAGGTGAATTGTGGAACTTGTGCAAGCATTTGAAGTCTTCGGACCAAAAATCGAATATGAATTAAAGACCATCATCCTTGACACGGTCAGTGACGAGTATCCGGTATTGCGGGAGATGTTAACGTATCACATGGGGTGGGAAGGTGAAGGGGCAGGTCCTCATGCGCAGGGGAAACGGATCAGACCGGTATTATTATTGCTGAACGTCGTTGCGGCAGGAGGAAATTGGGAGCAGGCTTTACCGGCAGCGGCGGGGGTTGAGTTGCTGCATAATTTTTCACTGATTCATGACGACGTTCAGGATCAAGGCGACCGACGGCATGGTCGCTCAACGGTTTGGGTTAAGTGGGGGATTCCTCAGGCGATCAATGCAGGTGATCTGATGTTCACTATCTCGAATATAGCCGTGCTGCGACTAAAACAATTTTATTCTCCAAAGGTTGTTTTGAAGGCGCAGGAATTGTTCCAACGCACTTGTGTGAAACTTACCCAGGGGCAGTTCCTCGATATGTGGTACGAGGAATTGGATGAGCTGCCGTTTGACGCATACTGGTCGATGGTGGCAGGGAAGACAGCGGCATTGTTGGCTTGCTGCACAGAGATGGGGGGATTGCTTGGTGGAGCAAATGCCGAAGCGTGCGAAAAGTTCCACAATTTTGGGGATTTGCTTGGGATGGCATTTCAAGCCCAGGATGATTTGTTAGGTATTTGGGGGGATTCGGAGAAAATTGGCAAGTCGACAAGCAGTGATATATATACAAAAAAGAAAACCCTGCCAGTTCTTTTCGGGTTGAAACAAAACGGGAAATTTGCGGAGCGGTGGCTTTCAGGGAATTTTGGTGTAGAAGATGTGCCCGAATTGGCATTGCTGTTGGAAAAAGAAGGCGGCAGGGAATATACGGAACAGATTGCGGTTGATCTAACCCGAAAAGCTGTGAATGCTTTGGAGAAGGTGGCAGATAATTGTTCTGACGGGATTGCCTTGCAGCAATTGATGGATCAGCTGATCGGACGTCAAGTTTGACCGGTTTTATTGTCTGTCCAAAAAGTGTATTTGGTCGAGGCGGGGGATTGACGATATAATTTGTTGGGATTGTTTTTTTCTTTTGAGAGGATGGCATCATGGATATATTTGAAAAGTGTTTGAATTTTAATACAGCAAAAGAAGCAATGGCACGCGGGATTTACCCTTATTTCAAGGCTCTCGAGGAAAGCGAAGGTACCGAAGCAACTTGTGATGGAAAAAAGTTGATCATGTGCGGGTCAAATAATTATTTAGGCTTGACCACACATCCTAAGGTGCGTGAAGCTGCCTGCCAGGCTGTTGTGCGCTACGGTACAAGTTGTTCCGGTTCGCGTTTTCTGAATGGCACCCTGGCTTTACATGAACAGCTTGAGGAAGAGCTTGCTGATTGGGTTGGAAAAGAATCTGCCATTACTTTTACGACCGGTGTGTTGACCAATATGGGTACCATAAGTTCGCTTGTCGGCCGTGGAGATATTGTTATTCTTGACAAAGAAGACCACGCCAGTATCGTGGATGGTGCGGTCTTGAGCAGCGGAAAGGTTGAGCGATTTCGACATGCTGATCTTGGTCATTTGGAGCGTGTGCTGAAGTCCTTACCTGAAGAATCAGGAAAGCTGATGGTCGTTGACGGTTTATTCAGCATGGAAGGCGATCTTGCGGCGCTGCCAGATTTGGTGCCCCTGGCGAAAAAATATGGAGTGCGCTTGATGGTGGATGATGCGCACGGGATGGGGGTTACAGGCGGCGGACACGGCACGGCTGCACATTTTGGCGTTACAGATGATGTGGATATCATCATGTCCACTTTCAGTAAAGCTTTTGCATCTTTGGGTGGTTTTATTGCCGGCGATGAAGATGTTGTGCATTATATTAAGCATCATGCGCGGGCCTTAATCTTCAGTGCCAGCATCCCGCCGGCCAATGCGGCGGCTGCATTGGCTGCTTTACACATCATGCAGGAAGAGCCCGAACGGATTGTTCGAGTCAATGAAATTGCGAGCATGATGCGGACACGTTATCAGGAAATGGGTTTCAATACGGGGGATTCGGTTACTCCTGTGATTCCGATCATTATTGGGGATAATGAGTTGACATTCAAGACCTGGAAGGTCTTGTTCGAAAATGGTGTCTTTGTCAATCCGGTGATCTCCCCAGCTGTTTCTCCAGGACGACAATTGCTGCGCACGAGTTATATGGCAACGCATACAGACGAGCAGTTGGAGCAAGTGTTGGATGTATTTTACAAGTCTGGTAAACAATTGGGGTTGATCTAAGCCTATCTGGAAGGAATGATATCGGCGCCGGGACTTTGCCCATGCTGGACTTCGCCCTTCCTGGACTTCGCCCTTCCTGGACTTCGCCCTTCCTGGACTTCGCCCTTCCTGGACTTCGCCCTTCCTGGACTTCGCCCTTCCTGGACTTCGCCCTTCCTGGACTTCGCCCGCGCCGGTATTTTATTGTTGTAAAACCAGACGGATTGCGTATAGCCGATATAATTCAGTCAAAATGACTGATATTTGCTATATTAGCCAATCAACTTTTGTTGTGGAGGTGCTGATTGGATTGTGCGATTTGTTTATTTGATGTGGACGGCGTTCTGGTAAAACCTGGCGGCTATCGTGCGGCGGTGAAAGCTACTATGGAGTATTTTTTAAGCAGGATAGGTGTGAAGCACGATATTTTCAGCGATGAAATACCTGTATTGTTTGAGGCTCTTGGGGTAACAAGTGAATGGGACATGTTGCCAATATCCCTTGCTCTGGTCCTTGAAGCTGTTTGCTCGGCGGCACCCCCTGAACGAGCGTTGCAAAGTTTGTTGGATGTCATGGATTGGGCAAAGGGGAAACGCATTGATATCCAGGTTGATCTGAAGAAGGAGATTGGGAAACTGTCTCCCTGTTTTCTGGGGGCAGAAATCCCATCAGAAGCGGTATTGAGATCTGTGCTTTCAGGGAATGGGGAACGGCCGCTGCCCCATTTATCAATTTCTCTGGTCGAAGAGCTGTTTGAGAACACTCGCAGCGTTGAAGGCTCGTGGATTACAAGGGTATTTCAGAATTATGTGCTGGGCAGTGCAGATTTTCAAGAAGTTTACCGTATTGAGCGGCTCTTTGAGAGCGAATCTTTTTTAAAGGTGCACGATCAATTGTTGTTAGACCCATTCTTGTATCGGCGATTATGCAAAGAAAAGCAAGGGGGCAATCTGTGTTTTGCAGCTTATACTGCGCGGCCCTCGCTGCCTCCTAAAGAGATTGAAACCGAGATGCTGGGGTATTCTCCGGAAGCGGAGCAGGGATTGTTGCTGGTTGATCCTGAGCTGATGCCACTGATCGGATATGGGCGATTGGCGTACCTGGCGCAGCAGATGCATGTTAAGACTGATACGCTTCTGAAGCCGGCACCATTACAGGCGTTGGCTGCGTTAGCTGCGGCTGTTACCGAAATGGAGTATCCATCATTGATTTGGGCTTTGGATGTGTTTGCCCGATTTAGCGAGGGAAAGGTGTCGTCATTGGCGGCAAAAGATGAGGATGGCATTGCGCATCAATTGCAGCGAAAGTTTTCTCTTCATGTGTTTGAAGATTCTTCGATAGGTATCACGGCTGGCCGCCGGGCGGCTGATTTACTCAACCGAGATGGTTTTGAAGTTGATTTCCATGCCTGGGGAATAGCCACAGAAGGTGAAAAACAACAGGCATTGCTAAACGCGGGGGCGAAAGTATTTCCTGACGTGGACAGCGCAGTTCTAGCAGCATTTTCCTGGACAGCATAGATAGGAAAAAAACAGGGCAGCCAAGTGGCTGCCCTGAAGAGAATCCCGGATTCTGCTTTAGAAAAGTCCCCATTCTGCTGCGAGGCCGTCTTCCATCATTGAAGGCTCCCACGCTTCCATTCCCAGTTCAACAATCACAGGCCGGTTGAGAGCTGATCCGGCTCGTTCGGTGACTTCTTGGATTATCGCTGGTCCATAGGGGCAAAACGGAGTGGTCAAGATCATCCTGAGTTGATTTGATCTCCATTGGGTTCTGCATCCCGAATCAAGCCCAGTTCGATGACGTCCAAGCCCAATTCAGGATCTTTAACTTCTCTAAGAGATTTCCTTAATAATCTGGAAAGGTCCGGATCTATACTTTCCAGTTGCCATGTTGGTCTATTAAGATTTTCCTGCTCTATTAATGCACCTCTAAATTATTTTGTGACAGCGTCTGCTTCATAGATTTTGTATGTCCGGTAGGAAGTTTTGTCTTCCATGCAGATAATTTTATCTTCCGGGACACCCAAAACCGAGGAAATGAGAGTAATATCAATTTTGCAGATTTCAGGGAGGTATTGGCTGATCTGTTGGAAGGGGCATGTCATTTCCCTGATTAAGTAGATATTATCCTGTTTTTCCCAGTCCACCAAAAAACCTTGTTCTACCAGTAATTCCATCATGATGGGTAAGCGATCCAATAGCGGCAAACCGGATGCTCTTTCTACATAATCGTGTGATAATTTATTGGCGATTTCTGAAAACAGGTTCCGCAGTTGTTTTTCGGATAAGATGTTTTTTAATTGTTCAATCAATAGGTTTGTTAACCGCAGGTAGCATGTTGGGAAGCTCTCTAGGCCTTTTTCGGTCAAAAAATAGACCAGGCGCGGACGGCCAACGCCATGACGTTCTTCTTCCGCTTCAATTATTCCATCGGACTTGAGGTTGGTAAGATGATGTCGAACTGAAATGGCGTTAATTCCAATGGCCTCTGCCAGGTCATTAATGCTGGAACGGGGAAACTTCAGCAAATGTTCAACGATTCGCTCTTTTGTACTTTTCATTTTCTTTTCTACCCACTGTTCAACAAAATAGTACTAATATTATAGTAATAATACTATATCATATACGATATAGATTTGTCAATATATTATATTTTTATATAAAATATTGACACGGGAAGGGTATATGGTTTAATTTGGATAAATTATAGTAAAATTGTAAGATATAGGAGTTTTGTCTCTCATGCTTACTGCAAAGAATTCCTTTACATCAGACAGGAAATAATGATGTGAAATTTCAGGAGACAGGTTGATGACAGAGTTAATTGTTCGCGATCTTCATGTAGATATTGAAGGTAAAGAGATTTTGAAAGGGTTAAATCTCAAAGTTGCCCAGGGCGAGATGCACGCGATCATGGGTCCGAATGGAACCGGGAAGTCCACTTTGGCAAATGTGATTATGGGAAATCCGGTTTATTCGGTAACTCGGGGAGAGGTTATCTTTCACGGTGAGGATATTTTGGAACTGGGACCAGATGAGCGTTCGCGGATGGGACTTTTTCTGGCGTTTCAATATCCTGTTTCAATTCCAGGCGTTACGGTAGCCAATTTTTTGCGTGTGGCGCTCAATGCCCGACGCAAAGATCGTGATCCAGAAGATAAAGGCATGCCCATTCCTGCGTTCAGGAAGCTGCTCATTGAGAAAATGGACCTTTTGCAAATTGATCATCATTTTAATTGGGCGCTCAACAAGCTGGGGAGGATGTGCCAGAAGGTTTGTTAGAGCCCTTAGCTGATGGCGAGCACGGCGGTGAAATTGTTCTTCTGCCTGGTAAAGCAAAAGTGCAACTGTCACCAGTTTTATCACAGCAAGGCGTTGTTTTTACCGATTTGCTGACCGCTGAAAGCCAATATCCAGCGTTACTTGAAAAGGTCATGGGCAAGATTGTCAAACCCGAAGATGGGAAATTCGCAGCGTTAGCAGAAGGTTATGCAGAAACCGGGATATTTCTGTATGTGCCGAAAGGCGTAACCAATGAACAGCCATTGCACAGCCTGTTCTGGGGACCGGGAAGTCGATTGGCATATATTTCTCATGTCCTCGTTTATCTTGAAGAAGGGTCATCGGTTACATATGTGCATGAGGCAGCCTCACCCAATGAGGAGGGGGGCCAGACATTGCATGCCGGCGCTGTTGAAATTTATATAGGTCCGTCCGCTTCTCTACGTTTTGTGGAATTGCAGTCTTGGGGTGATCATGTTTGGAATTTCAGTCATGAACGCGTTCAGGTAGACCGGGATGGAAAGATTGATTGGATTTTTGGGTCTTTGGGAAGCCGACTGACCAAGAATTTTTTGGACGTTGATCTTGTAGGTCAGGGCAGCGAAGGTCGTATGAGCGGATTCTATTTTACGGACAATGCGCAGCATTTGGATCATGACACTCAGCACAATCACCTTGCACCCAATACAACCAGTGACTTGTTATTCAAAGGCGCCTTGCTGGGGTAATCGCGATCTGTATGGCAGGGGATGATCTATGTTGCACCTGGTGCTGACAAAACCGATGGTTACCAATCTAACAGAAATTTGATCCTCAACTCGGACAGCCGCGCTGATTCAATTCCGGGTCTGGAAATTAAGGCAGATGATGTGCGTTGCACGCATGGTGCAACGATCGGAAAGATTGATTCTGAGCAGATCTTTTATTTACTAAGCCGAGGTATTTCTCAGCACGAAGCCGGTTTCAGGATGCAATCCATGAAAAAATGATGTCATTCACTTTCTAAGGTGTTTTGATTTGGACTGTCGTGATAAAATTATATGGGGAAAAATTTTCTATTGGAGAACAAATATGGCGTCAGTTCCTTTTTTGAAACTACCAGAATCTGAAGTGAAGTATGAAGTGGGCAATTATGCCGAAGTATTTTGTGATCATGACGATAAAAATGGAGAGCGTGTACGAGGTTGGCTGAAAGGCGTGATCGTGCAGGTCGATACAAAGATGGCTGCTGTTCAATTCCAGACAAATGTCTACCTGACGGGCGGCTGGATGGTTCCAGATCATATTTTATGGTTTCCGTTGAATTCCAGCAATATTCGTCCCTTTGGTCGACGCAGATCACGGGCTAATTAAATACATAAAATACGGAAACAATGAAAGATTGCAAGCAATTTACTGGCGATTTTGATACCCTCAAAGCAGAATTTCCAACGCTTTGGAGAAAAGTGAGCTCTGGGGCGGATCTTGTCTATTTAGACTCGGCGGCGACATCACAAAAACCGGATTGTGTTTTACAGGCGATGGATGAGTATTATCGGCTGTCCAATGCAAACATACATCGCGGTATACATACCCTGGCTGAAGAGGCAACGGCAGCCTATGAGAATGCACGCAAACGTATTGCGGCTTTCATTGGCGCAGCCAGCAGCAAAGAAGTTGTTTTTACCCGCAATGCTACTGAAGCGATCAATCTGATTGCGTATTCCTGGGGGCGAAAAAACCTGAATGCTGGCGATATTGTTGTTTTGAGTGAGATGGAACATCATGCCAACCTGGTTCCCTGGCAAATCCTGGCTGAAGAGCGAGACATTCGGTTGGAGTTTATTCCGGTTACGGCAGAAGGTTTGCTGGATATGGAAAGTTATCAAGAAATACTAGCTCTGGAGCCAAAATTGGTGTCGTTCACCCACATGTCAAATGTGCTTGGTACGATCAATCCAGCCAAAGAGATTATCAGTCAGGCGAAAGCGGCGGGCGCGGTAACCCTTTTGGATGCCGCTCAATCACTGCCGCATTTTCCGGTTGACGTCGCAGACCTTGATGCAGACTTTTTGGCTTTTTCAGGCCATAAAATGTGCGGCCCGACAGGTGTTGGCGTTCTTTACGGGCGAGAAGCATTGTTGCGTGACATGCCGCCATTTTTGGGCGGCGGCGATATGATCCGTAAGGTGTATTTGCGTTCGTTTGTTTCAAATGAGCTTCCGTATAAATTTGAAGCGGGGACAGGCGCAATTGCTGAGGTAATCGGGCTGGGTGCAGCGGTAGATTTCCTCTCCGGGATAGGCATGGACAATGTAGATGCGCATGGACGGGAGATTACTCAATATGCAATGCAGGTGTTAGACGAATTGCCCTGGCTGCATATTCTTGGACCTGGGGCCGATAAGCGGGGCGGCGTGGTTGCTTTCACTTTGGATGGCGTTCATCCGCATGATGTTGCCCAGATATTGGATTGGGATGGTGTTGCGGTGAGAGCAGGCCATCATTGTGCTATGCCTTTGCATGAGAGATTCAGTGTACCTGCGACCACGCGTGCCAGTTTCTATATTTATAATTCTCACAATGACGTGGATGTGTTGGTAGAATCTCTGCGAAAAGTAAAGAAAATGTTGGGGTAATGCTGGTAATTCAGGAGGCCCACATGGATGATCTATATCGAGAACTCATCATTGAACGGAATCGTTCGCCGCATTTTCGTGGCGAGCTGGAGCCGAATGATTATACTTTCCAGGATGAGAACCCACTGTGCGGCGATAATATCCGTATTGACGTTCGAACGGACGATGCGGGTTTCATCACTGAGGCTGCATTCAGCGGCCATGGGTGTGCAATTTCGCAAGCTTCTTCTGATTTATTGATTGAGTCGGTGATTGGAAAATCAGTTGAGGATGTGAAGAAAATGACCAAAGAGGATGTTTTAGATCTCCTCGGTATAGAACTTGGTCCTGTTCGGCTAAAATGTGCGCTGCTACCACTCAAGGTGATCAAAGCTGGCTTATATGGCATGGGCGAAGCAACAGACACCTTGTAGAGGGGACTTGATAGTGAGTCTCAAAACGTTTGATCCTGCGCAATTTGAGTTTATTTAAGTAGCCGGCGTGGACGAAATGGAAGACGGTGATCGGCTTTTCATTGAAAATCACGAGCAGGAAATCATTCTTGGATTAATGGTGGATGGAACATATTTTGCCATACAGGATGTATGTACACATGATGATGGCCCGCTGGGAGATGGTGATCTGGATGGTTGTCAATTGATTTGCCCGCGACATGGTGCCCGTCTTGACATCCGCACCGGTGAAGCGCTAACCCTGCCAGCTATAATTGATGTGCCCGCTTATCTTATTCGGGTTGTTGAAGGGATCATTGAAGTAGGTATTCCAACGAAGTGATGGTTTGTTTTTGAAGAAATCAAACCGCCCATTTTGATAAGTTCAGTGAACGGTTTTCATAATGAAACGCCCGACATCTTCAAGTCGGGCGTTTTTGGTTTGAAAGTTATACTATTATTTTGACTTGCCAATATAGTAGGTCATGTGCTGCAGTTGGCTTACCGGATCACTGTGCCGCAGATGAACGACGCGCGGTGGGAGATTGAGGGGCGTGGAGGTATAGTTGAGGATGCCTTCAATGCCGGCTTTGACCAGTTCATCAGCGACGGCTTGCGCAGCTGCGTCTGGTACTGTCAACATTGCGATCTTCACGCCGGCTTTTTTGATGCACGGGATAAGCTCGTCGATATCAAGGATATTGAGGTCCCCGATATTTGTTCCGATCAAATCCGGACTGGTATCAAAAACCAGTTTGATGTTAAAACCCTGGGGGGCAAAACCATGATAATGAGCAATGGCTTTTCCAAGATTGCCTGCACCGATCACTGCTACATCCCAGGAGTGGTCCATGTTGAGGATGGTTTTCAGTTGATCGATCAAGAAGGAGATGATATACCCGGTGCCTTGTTTTCCAAATTCGCCGAATTGGGAAAGGTCTTTTCGGATTTGGGCGGCGGAAATTCCTAATTTTTCACCAAGCTCTTTGGACGAGGTGGTGTGCTGTCCTTCGGCTTGCATGGTTTGCAGCGTTTGAAAATACACCGGTAAACGACTGACGACTATATCTGGAATTGGGGTTTGCATGAACGGGGTCTCCATTTGAACGAACGAATGAATTGCGCTTAACTTTAACATAAAACTGAGAATTTGTGAATAATTTCGCAAATTCAGGTATTAGGGGATTTATGATTAGTGATCAGGGGGAGCATTCTGGAAGCGATTTTGATGCAATCCTTTCGCGGTGAGTGGACGGAGGGGGGAATTATTGTTTTGGAAAAGGATTGATGGTGACGGTGAAGTCGTGGTCGGTTGAGAAGGTGATGGTTGCCAGGGAGAGGGGGAGGAAATGTCCTGGGGGGTAGACCAGGTTGGGGTCGAGGGGCTGGGAGAGGCTGTTTAGGCTGTCTTTGAAGGAGTGGATTTCGGCATCTGGTCTGCCAATCCATTCAACACAGAGTGCTTTGCCGTATTCAGCGCCCCAGCAGAAGGAGTCTGCGGTCTGGGAGAGGATGTTGTAGTTGTCTGCCCAGTCAGGTTGGAAGCGCTGCTGCGGATTCAGGGCTAGGACGAGGTCGGTGCTAAGGGGCTGGTCGGTTTCGATGGTGACGGTCAAGCTTTCATCGTTGATGGAATAGTCTTTGATGACACTGCCGTCTGTGCTTGTGAAGCGGACATGACTTAGTACTCGTTCTGGTGGTTCAAAGGTGAGAGGTTCTTCGGTGGTGAGGATGAAGCTACCGGGGATGACAGAGGGATCGCTGTGGGTGCCGGCGTTCAGATTCCAAAACAACGGATCACTCAGGCCAACCACCATCTGCGATGTGGGGCCAACCCATTGGATCACACTGGACGCGCTGCGATGAAATACAGTCACAAGGCTGGCGTTATCGGGCTCAAAAGTTGCCAGCATTGTCTGGGAAGCCAGGATACACTCCGGTTCTCCATCGAAATCAAGGTTAATATCGCAGGATGCGGTTGCCTGCGGTTTTTCGGCCCATTGGGCGGCATAGAGCAAGTGTCCCAACTGCTCCCAATAATTTGCCTGAAGCTGCCGCCGTTCCGTGCTGACAGTGGGCCGCAGGAGATGGAAGGCCATTGCCCAGGCAGCCTCGGCGATGTTGTTATCAGGAAGACTCTCCAAGCTTGACAGAATTGTTTGTTGGGCAGCCTCCATCGAAAGACCGTCTGTTGCTGTATAGGGTAGTGTACAGAGAAGGTCAGTACAGGAATCGGTAAAAGGTGGTGCAGCTTCGATGGCTGGCATGGATTGAAGGTCTTTTAAATTCATCACCTCAATCCAGGGGTGGCTTGCCAGGTCACGGAAAGCATTTGGAGCGATAGCGTTATCTGCACAGGGGCTGGTGACGAGCGAACCGCCGATAACCCGGATATCTGCTTCGTTTGGGGAGAGTGCGGTTTGCAGGAGCACTGCCCAGGTGCCTCGGGTGAGACCATCCCGGTCTGCTTGCTGCACTTGTTGCGCTGTGTTGTCCTGCCAGGGTGAATAGGGCAGCGGGACGAAGCGATTGCCTTCGCTGGAGAAGGTGTGGGTGTGATCTGAGAGATCAGCGAAAAAGAGGGTGTACTCTGCGGGGTAAAGCGGAGAGAAAGCTGCATAAGCTGCCAGCGATGGACCAAAGCCAAAAGCCAGGCTGAGTGTGCGGCTCATGCCTGCTGCTTGCAGGGAAAGGGCGGGGTCAGTTGCGCCAACATCCGGCAGGATCAATAATCCTTGCTGTTCCATCTGCTGGATTCGGTTCGTTTGTTGCAAGAGCGACAATCCTGATAGAGAACCAGGCTGCTTGAAATCCAACAGGGCAAGGGGAATATTATTTTCTTCTGCATGGGTAAGGAGGCGGGTCAGGCCATGTCGTGCTCCATAAGGGCCAGTGTGTGCACCATCCCAGCGTTGTAATATTTGCGCAATAGTATTTGATGGCAATATGTCCCAGAATGCCAGGAGAAGAGGAGCCTTTGATGGCGGCGGAGTGTCCAGCGGGACGGCAGTGGTCAGATCGACGATTGTATCCTGATCCCCGGCAATCGCCTGGACAATCGTTTGTGAAGGGTTTGGGGATAAGTAGTCTGCTGGAAATGAAATGATAAGGGAATGCGATTCAGGGTTATTTTCAACAATTACAGACAAGTCGTCGATCGGGTGGTCAAGAGATTGATATGCTTCTGCTTGCCAACCGCTCTCTGCAATATGGAGTGAAATGAGGATGTCCCATTTATACTTGGTTTTTCCAAATTCCCGGGGTAATTGCTTCGTGCCGCCAGGATTGGTATCCAAGGCAAGATAAATGGATTGGGAATCCAGCCCCTTTTCCAGAAGATCAAGACGAAATTGCGCCCAGCCTTCCTCTGCTGGATGGTAATAGAGGGCAAAGATGTCAGGTGAATCAGGGTCTGATACATCAACAGGATCGAGCAAGAGAAGATCTTCGTATAGCCATGCGGTTTCCGCAGGCGCAGCAGAAATGGGGGGATCAATCTGTGCGCATGCTGTAATAGTACTTAAGAACAAGAGCGCTATGAAAAGGATTCGGAGAAAAGGCGGCATGCGCACATTATAGCCCAAGATGGATAGCAAGAAAAATTCCCCTTTGCCGGTCAGAGCAAAGGGGAATATATGTGCTGAAGGGG
>JAIOTF010000322.1 GCA_021107195.1 Anaerolineaceae bacterium
AGGTACTTCGATGGCATCGTAGTTGTCATAGTGATCATACGATGTTTTGCCTCTAATCTGTTTATGTTTGCTGAATCTTAAATTATCTTCCATTGTCATTAATGGTAAGGGTTGGTGACGCCGACCGTGGTCAAGATTAGTAAACCAACATACTCCAGGTACGCGATTTACTTTATCCCCATTTTGCTCTCGCTCAAATTTATACGAGTCCGCATAGACAAAATCGGAGAGTACTTTGAAGTACATGCCTTTATTGAAATTCGTTGCTCCTAACCAAACTTTGTCCTCTTTTAAGAATGGGAACAAATCTTTGTAGGTAATGGCGTTCATGTTGCCTATTATTAAAAACTGCTTGTCTATTTCCACAATCCACGCCAAAAATTCACGAAACAACGAAAAAGGCGGGTTAGTAATGATGATGTCAGATTCATCTCGTAGTTCTTTAACCTCATTACTTCTAAAGTCACCATCACCTTCCAGGTACTGCCACTCCAGGTCATCCACATTGACTTGGAGGTCACCAGTCTTGTCGCGGGTCAAGGTGAAAATCTTTCCGTTCTTAACAGTTTTGTTTTTGTCATATTGTGGGTCACTTGTTTCAAAGAGCGTTGGTTGGTAACCGTCTTTATAGATTTTACTATCCACGGCGTAGCTGGTACTGATGAGTTTTTTCAGCCCAAACCTCTCAAAATTTTGGGCAAAAAACTTGGTAAAGTTGCTCCATTCCGGGTCATCACAGGGTAACAAAACAGTCTTACCCCGAAATACATCCGGGTTGTATTCTAAATATGCTGAAATTTCTTTTTCAATATCACGGTATTGTGTATAGAACTCGTCGTTTTTCGCCCTTTTTGCATCTGTGAGGTTGCTGTTTGCCATAAATTATCCAATCAGATGATTATTTTGTTCAGTGTCCTTATGATAAAATCACTAAAACTAAAATTACTTACTCCTTTATTATAACCTCATGCAAATAAACAAATTACTTGGAAAACTGACACCCGCACACCCTGATTTTATTCCCATTCTCAAAACCGACGCTTTGATTACAAAACGATATGCTCCAACAAAGCATTGGACGCTGTCCAATAAAAACGTTGGATCATATCCGCCGCTACGATTTGTGAGCGTATTTGTTAATTGATTTATATGAACCTCAATAACCCAGGGTATCCGGCCTCTATCCGCCGTTAAACTTGATCTCGCCGGCGAGCAATTTGGCTTTCTGCCAGGGTGGCAGTTTGGACTGTTCGGCCAGGATGCCGCGTAATTCATAAATCTGGTCGCGGATGACGGCTGCACGCTCATATTCCAGATCACGGGCAGACTGCTTCATCTGATCTTCCAATTCATCAATCAAGCGCTGCAATTCCTTGCCGGGCATGCTTTCCACAAGTCCCTTGCCCCCGCCGGTATCGTACTCCGCCTGGGACTCGGCCATTACATGTTCTTCACTCAAACGTTCAGTAAGATCATAGATGGCCTTAACGATACTGGCTGGCTCAATGCCATGCTCGCGGTTGTAAGCAACCTGTATCTCGCGGCGGCGGCTCGTCTCATCAATCGCCCGTTTCATTGAATCGGTGATACGGTCGGCATACATGATCACTTTGCCGTTGACGTTGCGCGCGGCGCGCCCGATGGTCTGGATCAACGCCCGGTCAGAACGCAGGAAGCCTTCTTTATCCGCATCAAGGATTGCGACCAATGAAACCTCGGGTAAGTCCAGCCCCTCACGCAGAAGGTTGATGCCCACCAGGACATCAAACACGCCCATACGCAGGTCGCGCAAGATGGCAATGCGATCAAGGGTATCCACTTCGGAATGCAAATAATTAACCTTGAAGCCCATCTCCAGCAGATAATCGGAAAGGTCTTCAGACATTCGCTTGGTGAGAGTCGTGACCAGCGTTCGCTCGCCGCGTTCCACACGCTTGTACAACTCAGCCACCAAATCATCCACCTGCCCCTCAATCGGCCGCACCTCAACTTCCGGATCAACCAGCCCGGTGGGGCGGATGACCTGATCGATGATGCGATCGGTTTTTTCCATTTCATAGGGACCAGGCGTGGCCGAAGTGTAGATGGTATAGCCCATGGCCTGCTCGAATTCCTCAAAAGTGAGCGGGCGGTTGTCCAGGGCAGAAGGCAGCCGGAAACCAAAGTCGACCAGGTTTTGCTTGCGCGAGCGGTCGCCGCGGTGCATCCCGCGGATCTGGGGAATGGTCATATGAGATTCGTCGAGGATCAACAAATAGTCACTGGGCAGATAATCCATCAGCGTCCAGGGAGCGCTGCCGGGCGGGCGTTGATCCAGGTGGCGAGAGTAGTTCTCGATCCCGGAGCAATGGCCAATCTCGCGCATCATTTCGAGATCGTAGCGCGCACGCTGCTCAAGGCGCTGCGCTTCCAATAGTTTCTCATGGCTGCGGAAGTAGGCAAGCTGCGCGTCCAACTCAGACTCGATATCCAGCAGCGCCTTTTTCATGCGCTCTTCTTCGGTAATGTAATGCCTGGCAGGGTAAATCTGCACCTGATCGGGACGTGCGAGCACCTCTCCGGTGAGCGGGTCAAACAACGTCTGGCTCTCAATCTCATCTCCGAAGAAGGAAAGCCGGTAGGCGTGTTTGTCTTCATAAGCAGGGAATATCTCAAGCACATCCCCGCGCACGCGAAACGTGCCGGGTTTGAGATCCATGTCATTGCGCTGGTAGTGACTCTCAACCAACTTGCGCAGAAGAGCATTGCGCCGGTAAAGGCTGCCGGTTTCCAGATTGATGACAACGCTGCCATAGGCTGCCGGGTCACCGAGGCCATAAATGCAGGAGACAGAAGCAACAACGATCACGTCATGCCGGGACATGAGGGCAGCGGTGGCGGCCAGTCGCAAGCGTTCGATCTCTTCATTGATATCGGTTTCTTTTTCAATAAAAAGGTCGCGGCGGGGGACATAAGCTTCCGGTTGGTAGTAATCATAGTAGGAGACAAAGTACTCAACCGCATTCTCGGGGAAAAACTCCTTGAACTCGGCGTAAAGTTGGGCGGCAAGAGTCTTGTTATGGGCCATGATCAGGGCCGGCATTTGCAGTTGCTGGATCACATTTGCAATGGTGAAAGTTTTACCCGTGCCCGTTGCGCCCAGGAGAACCTGGTGGCTATATTCGTTTTGAATCCCTTCGACAAGGGATTGGATCGCTTCGGGTTGGTCGCCAGTCGGTTGGAAAGGAGCCTGTAATTTGAAATCCATTTTTCCATCCTGAATATGATTGAAAGGTTATTTTTTATGTTCGCAGAAAAGGTCGCTGGCCTTTAATTTTATCAGATTTCTGAAAAATAGGTCAAATTTTCTATTATATTTAGCAGGGCAATTTAATAGACCAACCTCCAGCAGGGTCTTCACCCATACAGGAGGTTGGTTGAATGATAGCTCAGGAGAAGTAGTTCAATCTATGTCGTCATTTTTATTCTGAATGTACATGCCTGCCATCCCGAGGAATAACCAGGCGAAAGTAACCAGGACGGTATTGGTGGCAACGATGAGGTTCGTTTCGGCATAAAACAAGTCAGACATGTTGAAAACGGCAATGCCCGCACCAAAGAACGCAGTGGACAACATCGTCATCATATCCTGGGATGTAACCGACAATGCGGCAAAAAGGACAGCCGCAATGACCATTGTATAGAGCTGCACTGTGTTTTCAGGTTGAAATGTGAAGAAATCGGTGGTCAAGGCATACGGATTACCGCCCAGATTGATCAGGTAACCTGCCATCAGGCCAATGAAACTGCCCAGGGCAAAGCCAGAGATGACCAGCAAGATGGTATAAAGCGCTTTCGCCAAAAAACCACCGACCAGGCCAATCACAATGAAAGAAGCCAACGGCATGACAAAATCAGGTAAATTTGCCGGTGGAGTAATGAACATCAACCCAATCTGATATCCCAACATACCGGCAACCAGGAAACCGCCCAGGAAGGGCATCGTGTAAAAGAGTGTTCGCCCTGACACACAAATGACCAACCCGACAAGAACCAAAGCAGCTGTGAAATAGATCATTGTTCCTCCCAAATTGGGCAGAGGGAATTTTCTATACGCCCTGCCCGGTACTTTATTTTACTCAAGGTTATGCCAGGATACAACCTGCAAGGGATGAGAATATCGAGAAAAGGAAAGTGGTGTATTGCTGTACGCACACACCCACTATTATTTTCCCATCGCGGTGCAGATTTCACTCAGCACTTCAAGGAGCAGTTGCTGCCAATCATCATATTCCTTAATCAAAATGCGGTAACCATTCCTGCCAGTGCGCGTGCGCCAACCGATCTCGGGCAGGTGACGGGATTTGATACCTTTTGGCAAAGGCGGGAAGCGCAAGACGATCTGGTCTCCCTCCATGCTGATCGAAGCCAGGCCTATCCGCTCGCCGCGCAGTTTGACCTGCATCTGGTAGAGCAATTCGCGGGTCTGGGCAGGCAGGGGACCAAAGCGGTCCTGAAATTCTTCGCCCAGGGCATGCACTTCATCTTCAGTTTGCATGTCCGCCAGACGCCGGTAAAGCTGGAGGCGGAGGTGCTGCTCTGGCACATAGAAAAGCGGGATTCCGACCGAAGTGGGCAATTCGACACTGACCGGCATACGCAGGTCTTTGCGCAGCATGTCGTCTTCCTGGTCTGTTTCCAGCCCCTGCGCCCGGCGCAGATCGCGCACAGCCTGCCCCAGAAGGCGGGTATAGAGATGAAACCCCACCGAAGCAATGTAACCATGCTGACGCGTGCCGAGAAATTCGCCCGCTCCCCGCATTTCGAGATCACGCATAGCAATCGAATAGCCAGCTCCCAACTGCGTATTTTCAGCGATCACTTCCAGGCGTTCGAGTCCCTGCAAGGTGGCTGACTTACTTTTATGGCGGAAGAAGCAGGCATACGCACGCTGCGCACCGCGTCCCACCCGGCCGCGCAGTTGGTAGAGTTGGGCAAGCCCAAAGGTGTCGGCCCGATCCACGATCAAAGTATTGGCATTGGGGATATCCAATCCTGATTCGATGATTGACGTACATAAGAGGACATCGATATCGCCTTTGGTAAAGACTTTCATAACCTGTGAAAGGTCTTTCTCCGGCAACTGGCCGTGCCCAATACCAATACGCGCTTCAGGTACAAGGCGATTGAGATGCCGGCACATGGCTTCAATCGTTTGCACCCGATTATGGACAAAGAAGATCTGCCCGCCGCGCTCCAGCTCGCGCAGGATGGCCTGACGGATGAGCCGCTTCGAATAGGGCCCGATATGAGTAATGACAGGAAGCCGTTCCTCCGGCGGGGTTGCGATCATGGAAATATCACGCACGCCGGTCAAGGCCATGTACAAAGTGCGCGGGATGGGGGTAGCAGTCATGGTCAGGACATCAACTTCTTCACGCAAATGCTTGAGGTGCTCTTTATGAGTGACGCCAAAACGCTGCTCCTCATCAATAACCACCAGACCCAAGTCCTTGAAGGCAACGTCATTCTGGATCAAACGGTGCGTGCCAATGACGATATCCACTGCCCCATTGCGCATCCGTTTCAGGATCTCATCCTGCTGCCTGGGGGTGCGGAAGCGGGAAAGCATCTCGACTTCAACCGGGTAGGCAACCAACCTCTGACGGAAGGTCTCGTAATGCTGCTGAGCGAGGACAGTGGTGGGCACGAGAAAAGCAACTTGTTTGCCGTCCATGACAGCCTTGAAAGCTGCCCGCAAGGCGACCTCCGTTTTGCCATAGCCCACGTCACCGCAAAGGAGACGATCCATCGGGCGCGGGTTCTCCATATCATGCTTGATGCTGGCGATGGAGCGCAACTGGTCATCCGTCTCAATATAAGGGAAGCTGGCTTCCATCTCCTGCTGCCATGGGGTATCGCCGGCAAAGGCGTATCCTGAAGCAACCTGGCGTTTGGCATAGAGGTCGAGCAAATCGCGGGCAATCTCCAACACCGCTTCACGGGTGCGAGAGGTGGCAGTCGACCATTCGCCAGTCCCCAAACGGGTCAGGCGGGGCTTGCCCCCATCAGAACCGACATAACGACTGAGGCGGTCGGCCTGATGCACCGGGACAAACAACTGGTCCCCCTGGTCATAATCTATACGCAAGTACTCGCGTTCGACGCCGTCCATGGTGCGGGTGACCAAGCCAGCGAAACAGCCAATGCCATGATCGACATGAACGACCCAATCGCCGGGTTTGAGGTCGGCGTAGCTGGCTTCAGGAGCCTCAGCCACTTCCATCCTTTTCTGGCGCGGCCTGGGACGATCCCATCCAAATATCTCGCTGTCAGTGAATAGATGGGTGGTGACGGTCTCGGGCGAGGAAAGCGTCCATCCCTCCGTCAACACGCCTTCGACAAAACCGGGCGTGCTTTTCAGTTCCAGGAAACTTTCCCGATCTTTCCACAATGCCTGCAAGCGCGGTGATTGGCGGGAAACGATGATCACCTGTTCGCCGGCGCGGCAACAATCACCGACAGCATCCATCAAGGGCTTAAGGCGTCCTCCAAAGCGACTGCCCGAAGTAAAAATCCGGGAAATGGGGGACACACTTTCCCCGGCGGTAGACCGACCCAACTCAAGCCAACCTGTAGAGCTCAAACGGTCCTGAAGTTCAGACCAGGACAGATAGGGAACGGGAAAATTCGCCGGCAGAGTTCCTTCGCTGATCGACTCCCTGCGGAAACGAACAGCCTGCTCTTAGATATCGCTGGCGGCATTTGCCAGTGATTCAAGATCATCGATGAAGACGAGAGCATTGCGAGGTAAATAATCCAGTAAACTGGCCGGGGCAGGATGCAAACGCGGCAGGTCAAACTCATTTAATTCGCGGCCTTCTTCCAGCCAGGATATGCCTTCGGTTTTGCCCGGCAGGTACTCCCTTGCAGGGCTGATCATGATACTTTTCAGATTCTCAATCGTACGCTGGGTGGCCGGGTTGAAATTGCGCAAGGTGTCGATCTCATCCCCGAAAAATTCCAGGCGCACAGGGAAGGCTGAAACCGGCGGCCAGATGTCCAGAATGCCCCCCCGGCGCGAGAACTGGCCTGGCTCGACGACAATATCACAAGGTTGGTAGCCGATATCGACCCAGCGGCGCACCAACTGGTCAATGGGAATGACTTTGCCCAATTTCAACATACGAGTATTGAGGAGGAAATCCCGCCGCGGCAGGGTGCGTGCCATCACGGCCCGCACCGGAGCAACAAGCAGCGGTGTTCTCGCTGGTTTGGGAATACCGGGCAAGTGATAAGCCGCCAGTCCGGTCAGGGCTTTCATCCTTTCACGACGGACAACAGCCCCCCAACTGGCGCTTTCATAGAAAAGAGGATTCGGTTCAGGGAAATGCTGACGAAGGGCTTCCGGCGCCCAGAAACCCAGCTCATCGAGCTGGGTAAGCGCCCTGTCAGCGCGATGGGTGAGCAAGATGACCGGCACGGCCAGGTCTTGCTGCAAGGCGGCCAGGATCGGCAAACGGGCAGATCGGGACAATCCCAAGCCTGGGAGTGCTACCCCGTCACGCAGATCAGCCAGCAGCTCTTGATATGCATCTGACGAACGGATGGTGTTTAATACGGTCTTATGCGCCATTCCCGCCAGTCCCATTGAACTGGTTCATGGCTTTTTCGAGGCCATCTTTTATAAAAATCTGCATGGCATCTTCTGCGCGACGCAAGATAAAGTCCAATTCCTCCTGATCTGCGCGGCCAAAGTTTTGAAGTACATAGGAGGCTGCGTCCATTTGCCCCGGCGGACGGCCAATGCCAATGCGCATCCGGGGAAAGCGCTGTGTACCCAGCCTTTCAATGATCGAACCCAGGCCTTTTTGACCGCCAGCCCCACCCCCCGGCCGCAATCGCAGGCTGCCATAAGGCAAATCGAGATCATCATGCACAACGAGAAGTTGATCTATTGGAATTTTATAAAAGCGTACGATGGCTGCAACGCTGTCGCCTGAACGATTCATGAAGGTCTGCGGCTTGGCAAAAATGACCCTGGCTGAACCGATGCGCGCCTGCCCGATGATAGCCTTGAACTTAACTTTGCCCAAACGCACATTGTGTGTCTCACAGAAACGATCGACAGCCATAAAGCCTATATTATGCCGCGTATTGCGGTATTCTCTCCCCGGATTGCCCAACCCAACGATCAAATAAGTCTTCGAATCGGGTGCAAATTCTTTCTTAAACATGCGTAAGTACTTTCTCAACGTCTCTCACAAATCAGCGGCGCGGGCGTTTCCGCCGGGCGGCGCTGTATATACCAACCACAATGAATACGATGAAAACAAAAAAAATACCCTCGACGACACTGAAACCGAGCCTGGTCATGGTGACGCTCGCCGGGTTAGCAGGCAGGGATGTCGGCGTAGGGAGAGCGGTCGCTTCGGGGAGGACGATCTGCGGTTCAGCAGTCTGCTCCTCCGGGCGGGGAGTACTGGTTTCGATGGGCGTGTAGTTTCGCACACGGAGGTCTTTGATCTCCACGTCCACGGATTCCCCGTCATCGGTGTTGACTCGCACGCGCAAGAGGTAAGTCCCATCAGCGATGGTGGTCGTATCCCAGGAAGCAAGTGTTCCATCCCGCACAGGTTGGTCGCTCTGGGTGATCAGGAACCAGGTGCCGGCGCTGTCATTGCCATAAGCAAAGGCGACTTCAGCATTTTGAAAGCCAACAATATCGGTGGTGCCGGTGACGGAAACTACACCCTGCAGGGCTTCGCCGGCCTGTGGCGAATCGACTTTCGGCCGGCTGATCTGAAATGAGCCGGTGAGAAAGGGCAGCCAAAAACCCAGCATTAACAAAAAAAAGTTGCGCACCATAACAAGTAAGTTTAACATGAAGGAAACAAATGTGCAAATTTTCGATTAACCAATCCGTAAAAAAGGCGGGGCAGTAAAAACTGGCGCACTACTGCAGAACACCACATACTATCTGACCCGCTCAATGCTGCCGTACGTTTCGGCAGGCTTATATCACCGGCAAAACAGCGTTCTTTCGGTATCAAGTAGAATTTCCAATTCGATGATGTTTTTTCGCACCCGCCGGGCCATTCGTGTGTATAATGATAGTACTCAAGTTATGAGAGTAGTCAAAAGATGTAGAAAGAGTAAATAGAGTATCCAGCCAACGATGTCGCTGCGAGCCCCGTAGGGGGCGTGGCAATCCCCATTGAGGGATTACCAAACTTTCCTGGAGATTGCCACACTCGCTATGCTCGTTCGCAATGACAATCCTTTGCATGATTCTACAAAACTTGACTGCTCCCAAAATCATTTGATTCAATCGTTTTAGTTATCCAGTATGATAGAATAGAAAAATATGGAAGAAAAGACAGAAATACCTCAAGAAGAAGCCAAAGAAATAGTACCTGCAATCCCTCCGGCGCAGGAAAAGTCCCGGACTCCAGCAGCGGAAGAGGAAACTTTGAGCCGCGGAAAGATCACGATGATCGTGATCGGGGTTGTGCTGCTGGCAGGATTGATCATTGCGGCCCTGGTCATTCTTTATAACCAGGGCGCGGATGTTACCGGCCGCGTGCGGGATATCTTCATCATCTTCATGGCGCTTGAGTCATTGATCATCGGGGTGGCCCTGATCATCCTGATCGTGCAGCTTGCCCTGCTGACCAACCTGCTGCAAAACGAGATCAAGCCGATCATCGACTCAACCAACGAAACGGTGAGCACGATCCGTGGGACTGCCGCTTTTCTGAGTGACAATCTGGCAGAGCCGGTGATCAAGATGAACGAGTATCTCGCCTATATTAAAAAGGCCTCAGACCTGCTTAATTTTGGCAAGAAAAAATAGTTAGCCCATTCAATTGATATATCAAATTTGGAAAGGAGAACCCAATGTCAGATAGTAATGAATTTGGAAGTTTTGTAGTAGGTTTTCTCATCGGTGGACTGGTAGGTGCGGCCACGGCATTGCTGATCGCTCCCCAATCCGGTGAAGAGACCCGCACCGTGATTAAAGATAAAGCGATCGAAATCAGCGATAAGGCTACTGAGAAAGTCGATGACGCTTATGCCCGCCTTGAGGATAGCCTGGGTAAGGCACAGGTGCAGGTCGAAGAACTCACCCAAGCGGCCAAGGTGAAGGCTGAAGAACTCACCGAAGCAGCCAAGGGGAAAGCTGAAGAACTGCAAGTCAAAGGAAAGGTTCTTCTGGATGAACAGAAAGCAAAATTAGGGAAAAAAGAAACCGGGTCCGATGAAGCAGCAGCCCCTGAAGCTGCATAGTCATTGAGCTGTGAATCAAAACTGCCCGACCGCAAAGTCGGGCAGTTTCATTTTAACAAAGCTCCTGCGAACAGCGGGCCAGAACCTGCGGGATAGCATCCAGCACATCCCCAGCGATGACAGATGCCTCACAGCCGCACGCCTCAGCGGCAGCCAGACCCGCCTGGGCATGCAGCCAGGCGCCCGCACAGGCGGCAGCAAACGCCGGAACGCCTTGCGCACATAAACCGGCAATCATACCAGCCAAAACGTCCCCTGTCCCAGCGCTGGCCAGAGCTGAACTGGCAACCGGAACGATGGCAGTTCTGCCATCCGGGCTGGCAACCACGGTAAAGGCACCTTTCAGCACCAGAATGTGTCCCCATTCCCGCGCATAGATACCCGCCAGCGTTTCCCGTTCGGCCTGGATCTCACTGACCGGCATTCCACTGAGGATGGCCATCTCACCAGGATGGGGGGTTAAGATGGAGCCCGGCGGCAGCTTCTGCTGCCAATCGGGGAGTTTCGCCAGCAATTTTAAACCGTCGGCATCTACCACTACCGGTGGAAGATGCATCTCATTCTGCGCTAAGGGACTGCCCGCTTTGGCGATGAAACCAATTCCGGATCGACTGGCTGTGGTTGTCTGCTGCGAAAGCAATGCCGCCAGGAATGCGCCTGTTGTGTCCTCCATACCCCAGCCCGGGCCCAACAAAAGAGCAGAGGTGCGCTCCAGGTTCTTGCAAACCAACTCGGCCGCCTTTTGATGAATGACTCCCATTTCGTCTGGCAAGATGAGCCAGGTCGTTTCCGGCAAACGGCCGGCAAGGGCTTCATACAGCGGGCGGGGAACAGCGGTTTGCACCAGACCCGCGCCAATGCGATAAGCTGCCTTGCTGGCCAGATAGGCTGCCCCGGTGTAGTTGACCGAACCGGCCACTACCATGACAGTACCATAGGTTCCTTTATGCGAGTCCGCAGGCCGCGCTGGCAGCATAGACCGCACGTCTTCTATCAAAAGCACCTCCTGCCTGATCTGCTGCCAGCTCTCCAGATCCTGCGGGAGGCCGATACCAACCACCTGGATTTCACCCACCAACCGATGCGCAGGCAGTTGCACTAATCCTTGCTTGACGGCCGCCATACAAACCGTTAAGTCGGCGGGGATGCACTCAATGGCAGCCTCACCACTGTCGCAATCAACCCCGGAAGGACAATCCACTGCAACCACAAAAGGCAGCCCGGATGAAACGGAGGTGTGCGCCAAAACCTTGTCCACTGGTTCGCGGAGCGGCAGGCGAAAGCCCGTGCCCAGAACTGCATCGAGCAGCACCAACGAGGCATCCAGCCAGGAGTCGAGATGTTCAAAATGCGGGTCGTCCGCCAAAGAAAGCACCACGCCCCCTGCCTCCAACAATCCGGCAAGGTTTGGATCGTCATCCGGGCGCGGACGCATGAGGTATGCGCGTGCCTGCCAGCCGGCCTTCGCCAACCAGGCGAGAGCCACCAGGCCGTCCCCGCCATTATTGCCTGATCCGATCAAACCGATGACGGCTTTGTGGCGGTCGTTGTTAAAACGCTGGTGGACCCGTTTTGCCAAACCTTCACCGGCGTTCTGCATCATTTGAGCATAACTCAGGCCGCTGGCGTCCGCCTCCTGCTCAATAGTCTGCATCTCTGCTACACTTACCAACTTCATCTTTCGTTTTCTCCTCGCACACACCTGACATATTTTCCCTTCACTCCGTATTATACTTGAGCCTGTTAAAGAGTTTATCCACTATAATCAACCCTACAGTTTACACATTCTGGAGGCATTCTTCTATTATGCGCAAATATATCTACGTGGCAGTCTTCTTCTCCGGCCTGACCAGTTTAGGCATTGAAATGGCCGCCTCCCGCCTGCTGGGCAACGTTTTCGGCACCAGCAACCTGGTGTGGGCAAGCATCATCGGCCTGATCCTGATCTACCTGGCAGTGGGATATTTCCTCGGTGGCAAGTGGGCAGACCGCTCGGGAGACGAAGCTACATTCTACAAGATCATCATCTGGGCCGCGATCAGCACAACGGTGGTGCCGCTCTTTTCGAGGCCAGTGCTGCGGCTGGCGGCCAATGCCTTTGACGAGTTACAAATGGGGATCCTGTTTGGCTCGCTCACTTCTGTGTTGATCCTGCTGGCCATCCCAATGACGCTGATAGGTACTGCATCACCATTTGCGATCCGGCTGGCCGTCCAGGACACGCGCGGCATAGGCAGCATCTCCGGCCGCATTTACGGCATCTCAACCCTGGGCTCATTCATCGGCACTTTTTTGCCCGTTCTGCTGCTCTTTCCCACCATCGGGACGTACCGTACTTTCCTGCTGTTCAGCTTGATCCTTGTTGTCGTTGGCCTGATCGGCTTGCGGCTAAGCTGTGGCTGGCGCAAAACCCTGCCCTATGTGTGGGTACCGCTGGCCATCATCGCGCTGGCTATTTGGGGACTTCCCGGCACTGACAAAGCTACGCCAGGCCAGGTTTATGAAACCGAATCGGGGTACAACTACATCCAGGTGCTGGAAAAAGGCGAGTACCTCATGCTGCGCCTGAACGAGGGACAGGGCGTACATTCCATTTATCACCCCACCCAGCTCAGTTATCTCGGCCCGTGGCAACAGGTGCTGGCGGCGCCCTTCTTCAACGCACCACCTTATGCCCCGGAGAATGTAGAGAAGATTGCCATCGTGGGGTTGGCAGCAGGCACCACTTCCCGCCAGGCAACCGCAGCCTACGGCCCGATCCGGATTGACGGCTACGAGATTGACCCCAAGATCGTCGATGTTGGCCGTAAATATTTCGATATGAATCAAGACAATTTGAATGTTTTCGTGCAAGATGGGCGCTGGGGACTGGCCCACAGCAAGGAGCAGTACCAGATCATCAGCCTGGATGCCTACCGGCCGCCGTATATTCCCTATCACATGACGACGCGTGAATTCTTCCAGATCACCCATGACCACCTGACCGAAGACGGGGTACTGGTGCTCAACGTGGGACGGGCCCCGAATGACCGCCGGATGATCAATGCCCTCTCAACAACTTTGCTGACCGTCTTTCCCAGCGTGCATGTGATTGACCTGCCAAACAGCTTCAATTCGATCCTGTATGCCACGATGCAGCCCACCGTGGCGGATAACCTGACCGCCAACCTCAGGCTGCTGTTAGCCCGGCAGGAAAGCGAAACAATCAGCCCATTGTTGATCTCGTCGGTTGAGGTAGCAATGCTCAACATGCAGCCCGCGCCAGAAAAAACGATTGTTTTCACCGACGACAAGGCGCCAGTGGAGTGGATCACCAACGCGATGGTACTGAATTTTATCTTCTCTGAAGATGCCGCTGACATGCAATGAGCAAACTATCCCAACAAAAAAACGCTCTGGCAAAGTCCAGAGCGTTTTTTTGTTATTGTGTGTATCTACTTGCCACCAATGGGATAACGCCCGTAGCTACGTGCTTCATCGAAAATGGCAGCAATATTGCTGGTCGGGGGGTCAACGATGACATTGGATGTGGCCAGAATATACCCGCCGCCCGGCGCCAGAGCATCAATACGGCGGCGCACTTCTGCGCGCAGTTCTTCTTCACTGCCCTCAACCGGTTTCTGGTCTACAGCACCATGGAAAACCAACTGCTCACCAAAGGTTTCTTTGAGAAAAGCCGAATCCATCCCGCCAGCGGATGGCTGGACGGGGTTCAGAATTTCTACACCGGCATCGATCAAATCGGGGATCAATTTGACAATGGCGCCATCATTGTGCATGAAGATCCTGGCCTGCGGCGCACGGTCTTTGATCAACTCGTTCACCTTCTGCTGGGCGGGCTTAATGAATTTGCGGTACATCCTGGGCGAGATGAGGGGGTTTTCCTGCCCGCCGAGATCGTCTGCGGTCTCAACCATCACCACATACGGCCCTACGGCTTGCAGGAACATATCCCACATCCCGAGATGAATCTCGAGGGTTTTATCGATGATGAGTTTTGCCAGCTCGGGGTTAATGGCCATATCCATCATGAATTGATCCATGCCACGCATCACACAACCCCTATCAAGGAAACCTGGTGAGACCGGGTTGCGGGCTACGAGGGCATAATCGGTGTTCTCGTAGAGATAGCGGGCTTCTTCGGCAAGGCCTTCGGTGTACCACATGCGTTCCGGGTCGGGCCAGTTGTAATCAGCGACGCCGTCGATATCCAAATCCCTGAGCGGGTTGATCTCTGCGTTCACATAAATTCCAGACTTATTCCAGGTAATCCCCCAGATGTCGGTTTCTGTGCCATCGGGATTCTTCCTGAAGCTGGCCGCCGGAGTGGTATGGAGAAAAACGCGATGAAAATCTACGTCGAAAATTTCCAGGATGCGGGGGTCGTAGTAATTGGCTGTGCTGCCCTCGCGAAACGGCTTGATGCTGTCATCCAGGCCCAGGTAATCCCTTAATTTGAAATAAGCGCCATCGAGAATACAACTGGCATTGCCCATCAAATCAATCGGGACTCGGTCTGCTTCCTGATGCGCCAGTGCCAACGCAACCCGTTCACGATGTGTTAATTTTGTCATTATCTTTCTCCTTGAATATAGTTCTCGACAGTTGTGATTTTAAAAAAAATAAGTGCTTGCGGTTCACAAATTATCCAGAAGTCATTGTGTACTCCTGTTTGGTAAATAATAGGGTGAATACCTGGGACACATCAATGTCTTGGTCAAGCA
>JAIOTF010000370.1 GCA_021107195.1 Anaerolineaceae bacterium
AGCATCGGTCTGTCCCAAATCCGGCTCTGATACCCAATAGGCCAACTTATCTTCATATTTCCGGATGATGCCCTGGCTGCTATCAGATGAATCACCGTCAATCACGATGTATTCAATCTGTTGGTAATCCTGTGCCAAAACAGACTGGATCGTCTTTTCAAGAAACTTCGCTTGATTGAAGGATGGCGTAACAATCGTTACCAGCATTTAGTATTCCTCGCCTCCTGCCCTCGGGAAAATCTGCTGACAGGAGCGTCTTTCTCATACAAGGTTATTTGCCCGCGTCCGCGTCTTTTGCAGGCAATGGATTCTGCAAGTCAAAAATGACATATTCCTCATCTTCTTCTAACAGCGGATACTGGTTATAAAGCAAGTTCTTTACCTTTGGCTGCCGGTCCAATTCACCGAACATCGTCACCAGAAAAACATCTTTCCCGGCTACTTCCTCGGCAAACATCTGGTCGACGTCAAATTCCTGACCAGCCAGAGCCCGATAATTGAAATCACCCGATGACAACCAATTTTCCGAACCCGTCCATCCCCAATACGCCAGACGGTATCCATAATCCGGTGTGATCGACACCACAGACTTGCCTTCCAGCTTCTCGCCCAGCATCGTCCAGAAGGCAGCATCGCCCCGATAGTCATCTCTCTTCAGCTTGACACGCACATCCCAGGCATTCATCGTAACCCAAAACAAGGTTACCCCGATCACCAGGCTGTACAAAACAAGCTTGTGCGCCCGCAGCCGCTGCACGACCATCTGCGCCGCTGCCGCTAACCCCACCGCCACTGCCGGAACAAAAGGCAGTTGGTAATAATCATGCGTAGAAATATGGTGAGAGAATGTCATTCCATAAACAAAATACCCCGCCCACACGGCAATCAACATCGTGCGAGGTCCCTCTTCGCGGATCAGGAAGGTTCCCAACAGAGCAACCAGGAACCATTCAAAGACCAGCGTACTGTCGATCATGCCCTTCCAGCGCAAATACGTGACCGGATCAATCCATAAATTGGGAAAAAAACGCAGGCTGAACTGCCCCCCCAGCAAGCCGACAATATACATCCCATACACATGAAAAATAGCATAGGGGAGTACGGTCAAAATGCCCAATGCCCACACCTGCCGGTTGCGCACAGCTTTTTGCAGTCCCTGGTCCGCCAGGATCAATCCCATCCAGGCCGGTCCTATGAAAAAGATGGCTGTAGATTTGATGAAAATTGCCAATCCCGCCAGTAAACCTGCGATCACAACCCACTTCCAGGTCTGCTGCCGGTACCAGCGCAGCATAGCCCACCATCCCCACACAATACCTGCCGTTAACAATGGGTCAGGTTGGAATGAACGGCTCGCCAGCGCGGCGTAAGGCAGGATCATGTAATAAGCCAAACCAATCACAGCCCCATCCGCCCCCACCAGGTCTTTCAGCAGCAAGAGCAAACCCATCCCGCCCAGCGTCCAGAAAAAGATTGAATAGACGCGCGCGATCGAAAGGTTCTCGCCTCCGGCAAGCCGGTACGTCCAGGCGGTCAATCGCTCCATGATCGGCGGTTCAATTAACCCTTCCTGTTTCCACTGCTGAACGGCCAGTTCTCGCTGCCATTCGGGAACATCCGGCAGGTTTTGATAGTACATTCCGCGTGCCATTAAAGCTGAATGTAACTGACGTGTCGGATGAAAATCGAGCGGCGCATCGGTCAGGTCATAAAAGCGAATCCCTAGTCCGTCCGCCAGGATCACCAGCACCGCTGCCCAAAACAGCCACTTCTTTTCACCAAATATCGTTTGATTTTCATTCATAGTTTGATCTCTAAATCCACTTTTCTTGCATAAACCTCAATCTCAATTACGATCAACAGAAACTTCCACCATTGATGTCATTGCGAGAAGGGCGCTAGCCCGACGTCATGGCAATTTCCACCATAGTAATGAGCAATTTCAGAAAGGGAGATTGCCACAGTCGTTGCCACTCCCTCGCAATGACAAGAAAGGCTCACTCCCGCAAATCAAAGATCAAATAACCATTCCCCTCGACCAGCAAGGGATAGTCTCCGTACAGGATTTCTTTCAGCGCCGGCTGGGCATCCAGTTCCGACAAAGCCGTGACCACGAAGAAATCCTTGCCCTGGGTGGCTTCGGCAAAATAATCCTGCACATCAATCGCGTCATTGCCCGCCAGCGAGAACAGGTTCAAATCTGATCCCGACGGCCAGGCAGCGCCAGTCGAACGCCAGCCATAATAGCGCAAACGCATCCCATAATCTGCGGTCAGGGCAATGAAAGCATGCCCATCGGGAATATCTTCCCCCACCCGCTGCCAGCTTGCTGGTTCCAGTGAATAATCCTGCACATAGATCACTGAGCGCGCCGTCCATAATGCATACACGGAAGCAAAAAGCACAATGCCTGACGCACCAAGGCGCCAAAGCAAAGACTGCCGCCCTAATAGATCAAACACAGTCTGTAAAACAGGCAGCAAAGACAGCGCCACCAGCGGCACCAACATCAAATGATAGTACTCGTGGGTGGTGTACTGGTAGGGGAAAACAAGCCCAAACAATACATAACCTATCCAACCGCCCAGCAACACAGCCCTGAAAGGCTTCCGAGCTATACACAGCCCCAAAACCGCCGCCAGGACAGTTCCCAGACTCATCAATCCCTTGATCATCGCCAGCCAGTCAGCATAGAAATTGGTCGTCAGGATCAGTTCGGAAAGCGAAACGACCCAGAACGAAAAGAAATCCGATGAACGTTGGGAATTAAGCAGTAAGTAGATCACAGTAGGCAGCAAACTGATGCCTGCCATCGCCCACATCTGCCTTGTGCGCCAAAACCTGCGCCATCCCAGGCTCTGGATGACAACCGCTGCCAGGATGGGGCCTACAAAGAAGCCGGCAAACGTCTTGACCAACATCGTCATCCCGCCCACCAGGCCGGTGAGGATCGCCCATTTCCATGTGCGGGTTTCCGACCAGCGCAGCGCGGCCCAGGCCGTGAGCAGCACCCACATCACCATCCACGGATCCGGCTGGAAGGACCTCGTGGCAATCACGCTGAACGGCAGGAAGAAGTAGAACGCCAACGCAGTGAGCACCGCCCAAAATCCGGCAAACCGCTTTCCGATGGCATAGATTGCCACCCCGCCGATTGCCCAAAAAAGGGCATTCACCAGCCGCGCCAGCCATAACTGTTCCGAGCCGGTCACCCAATACAGCACGCCAACAATCG
>JAIOTF010000290.1 GCA_021107195.1 Anaerolineaceae bacterium
GGGCGGGGGGCAATGTCGGGCAGGTCATCCAGGGGGCTGATGTGGCGCGGGTTGATGCCGCTGCGCAGGCGGAAAAAGAAGATCACCAGATGCTGTACCTGCCATTGCAGGGAGAGGGGCGGGCCATAGGCAGCGGTCAGTTCATCGTAGAAATTGGCATAGTTGCCTTCGGCGATCACGGCCTGTATTTCGGGCATGCGGGCTGCGCCGCGGATGGCGGTTGCCCCGCCGACCGAGAAACCCAGCACACCGAGCCAATCACTGCCCGGCTGGCTGAAGGCAAAGTCGCGCATCGTTTCCAGCTCGGCGATCTCGCGATAGCCGACCGTGGCGGTTTCACCGGCGCAGTGACGGTACTCGAGGGTCAGCACGCCGTAACCATGTTCGGCCAGCAGTTCGGCTTCGGTCAGCATGGCGTCCCGGTTGCCGCCCAACCCGCCCAGGAGCAGAATGACAGCCCCGTTTTGGGGGGCTCGCCACCAGCCTTGCAAATCAAGGCCGTCGGCGGTGGTCAGGGTGACTGAATCAAACCCGGGCCGGGCGGGTGCGCTGGCAGGGCAGGCGGGGTGCAGCAGGTTTTGGGTATAGAGGAAGCTGAGGCCGGTGATCAGGAAGACATAGGATGAGACGATGATGACGACCAGACGCAGCAGGAAGCGTTTCATCAATCCTGCCAATCATCCGGTTCCAGGTGAACGTAGGCGCGGTCAACTTCCGGTAGAGCTTCAAGGGCGTGAATCACGTCGTCGTTGATAGCGTGGGTTTGGTTGAGAGGCAGGCTGCCATCCACGTTAATATGAACATCGATCACAAGCTTGGGGCCGACGTGCTCGGTCATCACATGGTGCACGTTCTGCACGCCCGCTATACTGCGGGCAGTGTCGATGATCTGCTGCCGCATTTCTTCGTTTGCGCCGGCGCCGGTGAGGAAGTTGAGGTTTTCTTTGGCTGTATCAAAGGCCGCATTGAAAATTATAAGAGAGGCCAGCCCGCCGGCGATGGGGTCCAGCAGCGGATGCAGCAGGGAGGAACCCAGGATGCCGAGGAATACGCCGCTGGAGGAGAGCACATCATTGAAGTTGTCTTTGGCCACTGTTTTTAATGTGGGACTGTTCAGCTTGCGGGCAATGCGCATCATGGCAGCATACATCCCGGCCTTGATGATTGCGCTGAGGATGAGGACAATGGTTGGCAAGCCGGGATCAATGGCCGCGCCGCCATTGATCAGGCGGCTAATGGTAGTGCGCCCGGCTTCGTAACCGGCGATTCCCATCGCAGCGGCAATGGCCAGCCCAACCAGCGGCTCAAAACGGCTGTGCCCCTGGGGGTGAGAAAGGTCTGGCGGCTGCATGGCAAGCCACAGGCCGAGGATCATCAGCAGGGAATAGAACACGTCCGAGACCGAGTTGGCGGCATCGGCATACAGGGCTGCGCTGCCGGTCAGGTAGGAGGCATAGGCCTTGCCCGCTGCCAGGAGGGTATTCCCGGCCAGGGTAATGGCCAGGGCTTTGCGGAAGCCGCGTTTTTTTTCGGGGTCGGGTGCGAGATCACGCACGAATTGAATGGTCATCAGTTTCCCATCATTGGATCATTACGCAGTAATCATACCCTAAAAAGCAGCTGAGTCCTGGATGTCGGGCTGTTGTGAAAATGACCAACACAAGCGGATGTGGTGGTGTATACTGAAAATGAGTTGTATTTGTTGTGACACTTGAGTAAAAAACGCGTACTTATTTTCAGTTTGCAGGGTTTTGCGAGGAGTGAGAAGATGCGCAATAAAACAATTTTGATCTTGTTGGCTGCATTTGTGGCGGTGCAGTGCTGCTGTGTTTCCAGCCTGGTTTCTGAGTTTGAACAGTTTGCAGAGGAATTGCCGCAGGAAATGACACTCGATGTGCTGCCAGAGGAGATGCCGACAATCATGCCGGGTATTGCAACACCAACCTGGACGCCGCTGCCTGCAGAACCTTCCCTGGATTTGAACAGTGATCCGGTCACGGGAACAGAGGTGTACACCGTGCGCCAGACACTGCGCCTGGTGAATGAGGGCTCTGTGCCGGTGGACGAGGTTCAATTACGCATGGCGTTGATCCGCAATTGGGCGCCGTATCAGGAAGTGCTCTCGATGCAGATCTCGCCGGCCGAGTATGAAGTAGTGACGGATCGGTTTGACAATCAGTATGCTGAATTCTGGCTGTATGATCTGCCACCGGGTGAGTCGATCCTGATCACTCTGGATTTCGAGGTGGCGGTGCATGCGCTGGATTTTGACCTGTCCAACTGTACCGGTGAAATGATCCCCGGCTTTACTGCCCCTGAAAAATTCCTGGAATCTGATTCCAGCGAAATCCAGTCAATGTCATTGCAGCTCAGTGAAAATGCCGAGACACATTGTCAGGCGGCCGCAAATATCTATGACCATGTGATTGACTCAATGGAATATACCGGTTATGTTGTGGATGATAACGGCGCTTTGCAGGCTTATCACACCGGCGAAGGAGATTGCACGGATTATGCTGACCTGATGATCGCCCTCACCCGGGCAGCTGGCATCCCGGCCCGTTTCGTGGAAGGGGTTACTTATGGCATTGACGGTTATTATGCGGCCGGGCAAACCAAACATGACTGGCTGGAGGTGTATCTGCCGGAGACGGGCTGGGTGCCAATGGACCCCACCTGGGGCGAGGAGCAGCCAGCGCGGTACTATGCCGGCCTCAGCCCGGATCATATCGTGATCACCAAAGGCCGCAACCTGGAAATGCTGGATGATAATCACTACTGGGCGTATTGGTGGTGGGGAGATATTGATCAGGTTGAGATTCGAGCGTACGATGAAAGCTGGCAGATATGGAAACAATGAGGGTTAAAGCAAGATGCCGGGGAAATTATTTCCCCGGCATCAATTTTTTGTAGAGGATGCACAAACAACAGGTCAGGCTTCGCTTTTGGCTCCCCCGCGCAGCGCCATTATGCGGTTGTCCAAAGGCATATCAAGACACGGACGGAGAAGATCCCGAATAGCCGATGTGGTATGCAGATTATATGATTGAACGATTGCGGAAATTGTTGAATGCGCCGTTGACGAACAGTGGGTTGATCTGTGTGCTTTTGAATTTGAGCAGGCTCCAGCCGCTGGAAGCGCCGGATGAGGCCTGGGAGGAGTATTACGCGGACTACATGGTGGAGCGGTACCACGTTTGATCGGGGCAGTGCTGTACCATGAGTGAGATCAAAATACAGGTGTTATTCCAGTGATGTTCAGCATAACGGAGGATTAAGATGCAAGGTTTTGTTAAGACAGATTTTTTGCAGGCAAACCGGGGCGGTTCAACCTGGTGGGTATGGTTGTTGATCGTTGTGCTGTTGGCAGCTTTGATCATCTGGTTTTTGAGTCTGCGCCGCGAGCAAGAAGGCGATGTTGAGGAAGACCTTACCAGGATCGAAGGCATTGGCCCGAAAATTTCCGGATTATTGAAAGCTACGGGGATCAAGTCCTATCGCGCGCTTGCTGGCACCAGTATTGAGCGTTTGCAGGAGATTTTGGACGGGGCTGATTTTCATGCTTTAGCGGATCCTGCTACCTGGCCGGAACAGGCCAGGCTGGCAGCCGCAGGGGATTGGGACGGATTGCAAAAGTTACAAGACGAGCTGCAGGGCGGCCGGCGCGAGGAGTAAACTGGCGTGCGTTTAAATATAAAGACCTGACAAGTGGTTGAAACCTGTCAGGTCTGATTTTTTTAAATTCGTCAATTTTCCTGCCGCCTTTTTTGCCGGGCGTTGAGTGCTAAATACAGGGCAACGGAGCCAGCCACAGCCGCGTTCAGCGATTCGATCTGGCCGCGCATTGGCAGGCTGATCAATGTATCGCAGGATTTACGGGTCAACGCGCGCAGTCCGCTGCCTTCACTGCCCACCGCCAGCGCCAGGGGACCATCCAGGCGTACTTGATGTACGGGCTGCGCCTCCGGGCTGCCTTCCAGGCCGATCACCCAGCCGCCAGCATCCTTGATGGCCGTGATGGCTTGAGACAGGTTTCCTTGCGCAACGAGCAGGTGTTCGCTGGCGCCGGATGAGGCATGCACCACAGCCGGAGTCACGCCTGCTGCCCGGTTAGCGGGGATGACCACGCCGTGGATGCCGACCACTTCGGCTGTGCGCAGCAGGGTGCCCAGGTTTTGCGGGTCTTGCAGCACGTCCAATAGCAGCATAAAGAGCGGCTCCCCTCGTTTTTGGGGTTCCTTGAGAATATCGTGCAGGGTGCTGTAAGGGTAATGATTGGTTTGCAGAGCCACACCTTGCGGGTTTTCGCCCATTGAAGCCATTCTCTGGCGCGGCACACGCTCTGCCTGAATATTGATTTTGGCTGCCAGGCGGATGATCTGGGAGATGCGGCCTTTCTTCTCCACGCCCTCGGCAACCAGCAGGCGAAAAACATGTCTGCGGCGGGCTTGCAAGACCTCATAGACCGGGTTTCGGCCACTGATCCATTCTTTTGCTTTTGCCATTTATGTCCTCGTTATCTATAAAAAAAGACCAGGATGACTTCTCCTGGTCTTTGGTGTGTTTTAGAAATGCCAGGTGGTGCCCTGTTTGCTATCCTCAAGGGTGACACCAAGCTCGGCCAGCCGCTCCCGGATCTGGTCAGAGAGAGCATACAGTTTTTGCTTGCGTATCTCTGTACGCAGTTCCACCAGCAGATCGATGAAAGGGGCAGCGGACTGATCGTCATGGTCTTTTCCGGTGAGCTGCAAACCCAGCACGCCGGTTAACTTGCGCAGCAAGCTTTGCCCTGGTGCCAGCTCTTCGTTCGCTGCTCCCTCGTCTCGCGCTTTGTTCAGGTTACGCACCAGATCGAAAAGATTGCCCAGTGCGCCGCCGGTGTTGAAATCGTCGTCCATCGATTCGAGGAAACCAGTTTCGCTTTTTTGCGTTTGTTGTTTAAGCTCATCCAGCACGCTCTGGCTTGCACCTGCTGCGTCCGGTTGGGCTGGCTTCAGCGCAGAATGCAGGCGCTCCAGGGCTTTCTTGGTTTGGGCGATCACTTCGTTATTGAAGGTCAACGGATTGCGGTAACCGGAGTTGAGTACCATCATGCGCAGGACATCGGCTTCGTGCTCGGCCAGGAAGTCCTCAATGGTGATCAGGTTGCCGACTGACTTGGACATCTTTTCACCGCTGAGTTGCAGCATGCCGTTATGCACCCAATAGCGGGCGAATGGTTTGCCGGTCAGGCTTTCAGACTGTGCGATCTCGTTTTCGTGGTGGGGGAAGATAAGGTCATTCCCGCCGCCGTGGATATCGATCTCTTCACCCAGATGATGAAGGCTCATCGCCGAGCATTCAATATGCCAGCCAGGGCGGCCCATGCCCCAGGGACTTTCCCAGGCGGGCTCGCCGGGGCGCTGTGCTTTCCACAGGGCAAAATCCATTGGGTTTTCTTTGCGCTCGTCGATTTCGATGCGAGCACCGGCGTTCATGTCTTCCAGGCGGCGGCCAGAGAGTTTGCCGTAATCGTCGTCCTTATCTACACGGAAGTAGACATCGCCCTTGATCGCATAGGCGTAGCCCTTGTTGATCAGGCCGGAGATCATTTCTTCGATCTGGGCGATTTCGCGGGTGGCATAGGGGGTGATGGTTGGCGGCAGAATGTTGAGGTCGTTCAGATGCTGCTGAAACTCCTTGATATAGCCGCTGCCCAGTTCAAAGGGGTCCATGCCCAGCTCCTGGGCGCGGATGATGATCTTGTCATCCACGTCGGTGAAATTCATCACATGCTTGACCTTGAAGCCTTTGAATTCCAGATAACGGCGCAGGACGTCAAACACCAGGGCTGACATTGCATGGCCGACATGGGCTTTATTGTAGACTGTTGGACCGCACACATACATGCGCACCTTGTTCGCTTCAAGAGGGCGGAATTCTTCTTTCGTGCGGGACAGCGTGCTGTAAAGTTTTAAACTCATGTTTCCCTTCCAAAAAACGTTTAGTGCAGAGGTCTCTGATCTAATGTGTTTGATCGGCTGGCCGGGCAAAGATCATGCGGCCGGCTGCTGTTTGCAGGACTTTGGTGACCAGGACTTCGATTTCTTTATTCATGTGCGTGCGGCCGTTTTCTACAACGACCATTGTGCCGTCATCCATGTAGCCAACACCCTGACCAGATTCTTTACCTTCCTGAATCACTCGCATGTTCAATATCTCTCCGGGCAGCAGCACCGATTTGACGGCGTTGGCCAGCTCGTTGACATTGAGGACCTTGACGCCCTGTAGTTCGGCAATGCGATTCAGGTTGAAGTCATTTGTCATCACCGGACATTTCAACTGACGAGCCAAAATGACCAGCTTGTCGTCTACTTCCCGGACGCCATCCACATCAATGTCGCTCATGCGCACGGGAATCCCGGGCTCTTTTTGAAGCTGGGACAGGACTTCCATGCCCCGTCGGCCGCGCTGGCGGCGCAGGCTGTCAGGAGAGTCGGCGATATATTGCAATTCGGTCAATACAAAGCGGGGAATAAGCAATGATCCGGGCAAGAAGCCGGTGCGGGCAATGTCTGCAATACGCCCGTCAATGATCACGCTGGTGTCTAACAGAATGGTTCTTTCACCGCTCCAGTTGCTGTCTTCTTCGCTTTCATTTGTCTCCGGATTGTTGCGATGGCTGGAAAATGCCTGAAATAGATTGAAGATGTCTTTCTGGCGCATGATGAATACTGATATGCCCAAATAGGCAAAGGAAAGCATACCAACGAAAGGCAGGATATCGCCAAATGGGGACGGCAGCAAGGAAAGCGGGAAAGCCAGCAGAGCGGCGATCAACAGGCCAACGACCAGTCCGATCATGGTTGAGATAAGGTTTTGCACCGAGACCTTGCTGAAAATCGTGCGCAGGGTGCGCATCGGTCGGATGGTGATCAGGGGAGTGATGATCAAGCCAAAAAGTGCCCCGACCAGACCAATGGTGAAGGCGTACTGCTCAATTGAAAATGTGTCAGCGGTGGGACTCAGGTTTGCTATTCGTCCCAGACTTGTCCCCCAGGAAACGCCAAGAATTGTGAAAACAATCATGCCGATTAAACGGACAATAAGTTCAGTGCTCATAATAATTCCTCCAAATAAATGCAAAAAATGAAAAATAAAAAAATGTGAGATGGCAACATGTTAATGTGCAGAATGAATAATAAAAAATAAATTCAACTATATGGATGATAGCATGCTTGACTATGCAAGTCAATTTTATTTTAATAGATAATTGTTTGTATTTCATTAGCAAAATGGATCAATTTTGAAATTGATAGTAATTACTCAGCCTCCCCAAGAAATGTCGCTGCGAGGAGCACACTTTTGCGACGTGGCAGTCACCTTCACTGTCGTGGAGATTGTTCACCTGCACTTGTCACCACAGGTGCATACTTGCACCGGAGACAGTGCCGGGGAGTGTCGGCGACAACGCTGCTTCGCAAAGACACGCCTGAGTAGTTACAATTGATATTTTGTAGCGGGTTTTTTAAATACAGCAATTCTCAGCTTGGCTTTGTAGTAACGATTTTAATCGTTAATTTCAAACACTTAATGACTGAAGTCGTTACTACGATAGCGTCATTGTCAGCATATTGAGAATTGCTGGCTTAAGTAGATGTTCGAAGTAGGTGTTTCTCTGGTAGAATTTAATGGGAAGCTATGTTATTTGAGGTCTTCTTGGATTATCGGGATTTTCACTGAAGGGTTTTCAGGGCACGTTTCATTTAATGGTGTCTTTTGCTTTTTGTGAAACCGGGAAAATCTACTGCCATGTTGCCATCACAATTGAGTCCACATCGAGGTACAGGAGAATTACAGGCCAGTACGGCACAACTACGCAGTATCATTGGCGCATTGCCAGACGCAGCGTTTGTTGTTGATCAAGAAGGATTGGTGTGTTTCGTTAATCCTGCCGCATTGGATCTCTTCAATCTTCCAGCTGTCGCCCTGCTGGAAAAGCCTTTTGCTTTTTCCCTTTCCCCAGGCAAAGTTAAACAAATTCAGATCACCCGCCCGCGCATTAAGAATGTGATAGCCGAGATGCGCACAGTGGAAACAAAATGGTCCGGACAAAATGCGCATCTCGTCTTGCTGCGCGATGTCTCTGAGCGGGTTGCAACCGGGCAAGCTTTGGAAGAAAGTGAAAAACGCAGCCAGGTATTGCTGCATGCTTTTCCGGATACGATTTATCTTTTGAACCGCGAGGGGGAATATGTGGGCTATCAAGTCCATGATTCGAAACTGCTGTTTGCTCCACCCTCAAAATTCCTGGGCCGTAAACTATCTGATGTTTTTTCGGTTGAGCATATGCGGATTTTACAGCCAGCGTTCGACGCAGCTTTGCGGACGGGTAAGCCCCAGACACTCGAGTATCTGTTGGAAGTGAAAGGTGAGACTCATTATTTTGAAGAACGCCTGGTGTCGTATGACAAAGAGAATGTGCTTTCTTTGGTACGTGACATCACAGAGCGCAAGAAAATGGAAGAGACATCCCGCCGATATAGTGCTACATTATGGGCAATCAGCTTCGCAGCAGGGGAGTTCATGGAGGACGGGTACAGCGACACGACCATTCAAAACATGCTTGAACGTTTGGGCCGTGCCTCCGAAGTCAGCCGGGTCTATATTTTTCGAAACCAGTATCAGAATGGCAAGCCGGAATCCTACAAATTGCAATATGAATGGGTTGCAGAAGGCGTTAGGCCGCGTTTGGGAAATTCAGATCTCGAAGAGTTTCCGATGATTTCGATGCTTTCTACATCTCTTTCAAATGGCAAGGTTGTAGTTGGACAGGTGAGCGAGTTTGATGAGGAAGAACGCAAACGATTAGAACAGCAGGAAATTAAATCTATCCTTTCTGTCCCCATTTTTGAGGGAGAGAAATGGTGGGGATTCATTGGCTTCAATGAGTGTTTGTTAGAGCGCGATTTTTCCGAGATTGAGATCGGTTCGCTGCGTACGGCGGCAGGCATCCTCAGCGCTGCTATTCAACATATGACCATTGACCGCGCCCTGCATGAGAGCGAAGAGCGTTACCGCGGCATTGTCGAAGATCAGATGGATTTTATTTCACGATGGTGTCCGGACGATATGACGATCACATTCGTTAATAATGCTTTTTGCCGGTTCTTTGGCGGTTCCAGAGAGGACTGGATTGGAAAAAACGTTCAGGATACTATTCTTCCTGATGATGTTCCAGATGCATTTACTTATGGTCAACAATTGGGGCCAGATATGTCCATTGGTATTCACGAACATCGTAATATGAACAGCCAGGGTGAGCTGCGCTGGTGCCAGTGGCGTGACCGGGCTATTCTGGACGAGGATGGTCAGATCTTTGAAGTACAGTCTGTTGGGCGGGATATCCATGAATCCAAGCTGCGCGCCCGTGAACAGGAAGGTATCGCAGTGATTGCTGCCGCGCTGCGCGGTATTCCAACCCGGCTTGAAACGCTGCGGGTGATTGTTGACAAGCTGCTGGACCTGCTCGACGCCTCGGGTGTGGCCGTGGCTTTTCACGACGAGGATATGAATGACGCACTGACCTTTGAATTAGGTGCTGGGGAATTGAACGATCTGGTGGGGAAGACTCTTTGTGCGGAAGACATCTGGAAAGAATCGTGTATCCACCCCGGCAAGACCTATCATAATAATGATGAACTGGATCACGAGAAAGTGCGCCAGTATGCCCTTGATGGATCGGTATGGGCAGGAGTGTTGGTGCCGCTTGTGGTCGAAGCACAGCCAATCGGGGCGATGTTGGTTGTTAATCGTCGCAAAATCACCGAAGACGAAGAGCGTACTTTGAAGGCTGTGGCTGATATTGCTGCCAGTGCCGTACACCGGGCAACGCTTTATGAGAATACGCAGCGCAGACTGGATCGGGTGACGGCACTGCGTACACTTAATCTGGCTGTCTGCGGCAATATTGATTTGAAGATCTTATTGGAAGTGCTGATGGATCAGATTACAGAACACCTTGGCGTGGATGCTGCGGATGTGCTGGTACTGAACCCGGAAACCCAGGAGCTTCTGTATACGCTGGGGCGCGGCTTTTGGACGAAAGCCATCGAAGACATCTATTTGAATTTAAGCAGTGGCCTGGCCGGGCAGGCTGTGCTGGAGCGGCAAATGGTGTTGGTGAAGAACCTGACAGAAGACAGCCGCGTCCATCCGGAGTGGCGGGAGATGGCGCAGAAAGAAAAATTCAATTCTTATCTTGCACTGCCGTTGATCGCCAAAGGGCAAGTCAAGGGGGTTTTGGAAATCTTCAGCCGCCAGAAGGATGGGCATGATGAAGAATGGCTGGGTTTCATGGAAGCGCTGGCAGCAGACGCTGCCATGGCCATTGACCATGCCGAGTTGTTTGGCGAATTGCAGCGATCGAATGAAGAATTGACAGTGGCTTATGACGCCACCATTTGGGGATGGTCAAAGGCATTGGAGCTGCGTGATAAGGAAACACAGGGACATTCTGAGCGGGTGGTTGAGTTAACTGTCCGTCTGGCACGGCTTTTAGGTGTTTTGGAAAGTGATCTGCCGGCTGTACGCCGTGGTGCTATTCTGCATGATATTGGCAAAATGGGGGTGCCGGATTCAATCTTGCTCAAACCGGGCCCTTTGGAGCCAGGGGAACGTGATATCATGCGCAGGCATCCGGAATTTGCGTACCAGATGCTCTCTGCAATTCCTTTCCTGCAAGGGGCTTTGGATATCCCGTATTGTCACCATGAACGGTGGAATGGTAAAGGGTACCCGCGCAGGCTGCAAGGAGAGGATATTCCGTTGGCCGCCCGCATCTTCTCTGTGGTGGATGTATGGGACGCGTTGACTTCCGACCGGCCCTACCGCCGCGCCTGGTCCAGAGAGAAAACATACGAGTATATTAAAGCGCAGCGAGGCAGAGCGTTTGATCCACGCGTCGTGGATGTGTTCCTGAAATTGATGGATGGAGAAAAAGATCGGTGGTGATTGGTGTGATTGGGGGAGTGAATCAGATGGGTGGCGGCTGTGAAACGCACAGCCGTTTTTGTATTAATAGACCGGGTTGCAATCCAATTCATGGGTGATGGTTTGCAAGGCAGTTTTCTGCTCGGGATTGGCCGGGGTATGATCTTCGATCGCAATCCATAGCTGGCAAAACATGGGGGCGTAGGCCGGGTTTTGTTTGGCTGTCTGTTGGGTCAGAGCGAGGGCTTTATCCCAGCCTCCTGTATGCGCATAGCCTTCGATGAATGGCAGCCATTCGCGGGCGCTGCCGGGGTTGGGCTCGGTGCTCATCTCTTCCAGGGTTTTTAATAGCCCAGCCATTTCTGCCCAATCAGCTTCCTGAACAGCCAGCTCTGCTTTTTCAAACAAGCAGCACCAATCATCAGCAGGCGGTTCGCCAAAGAAGACAGCCGGCGGGTAGCTCTCTTGAAGCGGCCGGTCCTGAATGCGCATCAGGTTGGATAGGGGTAGAAAGCTGCGCAAATTCTCCGGCACGTCGGGGTTGTATTGATCAATCTCGCGCAGTACCCAAAGGCAAGAACGGCCATCAAGCTGCTTATGCAGCACGAGACTATTTTCGGCAGAGGCGTTGAAATAAAAGGTGCGGTACTGGTTTTGGAAGGAACCAGGCAGCTCACTTGCAGGGTCGGCCTCCGGTTGGACACGATAGGCCCAATAGTTCAGGTTTTGCGGCTCGCTTTGCGGGGCGGGGTAAGCCAGATTGAGTGCTGAGGCCACAGTGGAGAGCTGGGTTGGGTAAGTTTCATCTCTGGCGATCAGGGCGGTTTTCGGCTTCAGATGCGGGGCACGCCAGGACAACTGCCAGAAGAAGCTGCGGAAGTTGGCTTGCTGTACACGGTATTCGTCTGATACGCGCACATGGAAGCTGACGGTAAGTCCGATGATCAGGGCGAGCATGATTGCCTTGGTGTGCTGCCCGGGTTTGGCTGCCCATTCAATCAGCGCAGTGATCAACAGGCTGGCGCCGAACATCGAGCCGAGAGCGAAGCGGTTGGCATGAATATCACCAATGGCTTGTGAGCCGGTCAGCCAGATAGGGAGGGGGCCCAGGATCGTTATCAGCAAGCCGATGATGATGGCTTGGATAAACCAGGTGCGTTCCGGTTTATCCACCTGGTTGGCTTGTTCTTGCGGGGCACGATGGCGGAAAGCAACTATGACCACTGCGCCTGCCAGCAGGCCGATTCCCCAGGAGAAGAATGTCATTGCACTGACGGGTTGGGCGATATTGAGACTGAGGGGCCCTTGCCAACTGCCAAACAGGATGTAAAGCGTGTCGGTTAGGGCAAAGCGGGCAAGCTGGGCCAGACCTTTCAGCGGGGCGCTGCGCAGCACACTCACCAGTTCCAGGCTGTGTGGTTCGGGGATGGGAAATTCAAGGATGAATAATCGCCAGAGGGTATAGGCCGCCAACGGCAGCAGATAGGGCCACCAGTGTGCCAGGGTCTTTTTCAGGCAGGTGCGATTGGCGGGGTGTTTTTCCTTGAGCAGAATCCATAATAGTATTGGACGGATCAACTCCACCCCGCAATAGAATTCGGTGATGGTAAGCTGGAGGATCTCGGTTAACAGGGCAAGGATGGTGAACAGCCAGAAGCGCTTGGGGCTGCGGATTGCTTTAACCATGACAGCCAGGGAAAAAGTGAACAAGGCGTATTGCAGAAGATGCTGGTGATAGGCGAGGGAGATTGCTTGCTGGGTGAAGACCGGGTAGACGGCAAACAGCATGGCGGTCATGGTTGCCTGCCGCCGGTATTTTGGCCACATGCTGGAAAAACACCACCAGATATTGACTGCTGCCAACCAGCGCATCAACATGGTGAATATTTGCCAGTGAGTTGGGTTCTCACCCAGGATGGGCATGAGAAGGATATGGGTCCAGGCTGAAGTGGGGCGGTCGTAGGCGAAATATGCCCAGAAGGCATTTTTGCCCAGATGTTGGTTGACCAGGAGTTGCAGCCAGTCATCCCAGTTAAATCCCAATGAGGGGGAGAGCAGGCTGTAACTCAGGACGCACAGCACCAGAAGTGCAAGCGGTGTACTCCAGTTTGGCAAGGATTTCCTGACAATGGTTTTCAAAGACAGTGGTCCTTCTTAGGATATGGATTTGTTTGATTATACTGTGAGTGTTCTCCAAATGGAGATAATTTTTGCATAGAAAAGCTTTCACATTGATTCAGTTGATCTTTTGCGACTTTTTTGCCAACCTTGCGTATTAATAGTAAGACAATAGGAGGAACTCAAAATGGAAAAAAGAAAATTGTATCGAAGTGAAGCAGACCGGATGGTGGGCGGTGTTTGTGGTGGCCTGGGGGATTACCTGGATATCGACTCGACCCTGGTGCGTATCATTTTTGTCGTGCTGGCCTTGATGGGCGGCCCAGGCTTTCTGGTGTATTTGATCTTGTTGGTGATTGTGCCTTCTGAGGAAACTATGGCTTCCAACTCACAACATGTTGTGGACGCGGCTCCTGAAGAAGTAGAAGTCCTCGAAGACTGATCGCGGCTCAGGATCAAATTTGTAGGGGCTGTCCCGAAGAAAGAGACAGCCCCGAAGCTTTTGTTAATGATGAGGAACGCTGAAGAGCGTTCCAAATTGAGGATTGCAAAATTTTCAATAAAAAAGGCTGTCCCGGTGTTTTCAGGGACAGCTTTTTTTTCAGTGCTTTTGATCAGCGATGGAAATTCTTCTTTTGACTTGCCAGCCGCCAGTGATTGACGATCGTGTTCAGTTCAACGGTTGCCAGCACCTTGTTTTTTGCGCCTTCCGGTGCGTCGGTTAGTTTCAGGCGGATCTCTTCGGCTAGCTCAATCGTCAGGCCGGACGTCTGGATGGTCTCGACCCATTTCTTTGTGTCTTTTTCGGACAGTGGCATTTTCCTGATCAATTTGACCAATTGCCGTTCCTCTGCTGAAATCTTAAATGCCATGATTACCTCCTTTTAAGGTTATGCCTTTATCTCGGGGAAAATGACCCGGAAACGCTCGCAAGCAACGGGCATGCTTTCCTCGGCCTCGCGGCCAAGCGCTTCCATTTCTTCGCTGAAGAATTCCCAATGCACTTTTTTCCAGTAGCTCAAACTTTTGTCGCCTTCGCCTTCTACGCGGGCAAATTCTTCACTGACTTCGTTGTAGGGGACGATGTCAATTTGTGTGATTTCAATAATGCACACTGGTTCTTCCTGCCAGTTGACGATGATGCTCAGGTCGCCGGGCTGGGGGATGGCTTCGCCTTCGGCTTCATAGCTCCACACGGCACCGGCGGTGGCGCGCTTGGTGCCATTCAGGGTTAACTCGGCCAGGTGGTTGGCGGATTCTTCATCGTTGCAGAAGTGCCAGTACTCTGGCATCGTATCGGGTTTGTTGGCGTCCGATGGCAGGCTGTTCAGGTATGTTTGCCAGAAGTCTTTGATGTGTTGGTTCATAGTGCCTCTTTGATGTGTTTTGTATTGGTGATTATACTGCATGGAGTTGGAAACGAGCCCTGAGCTTGTTATGACCCTGGAATGGGGTCGAAGGGCAGGGTATGATTTGCACAACCTGCTGCGGCTTCGACAGGCTCAGCCTGCGCTGCGGGGCAACGCAATGGCAGATGCTGACTCACAATGGCCAGAACAGCGGCACCAGCAGGATGGCGATCAGGTAAGTGAGCAAGGTCAGTGGCAGACCATTCTTAAAGAAATCAAGGAAGCGGTAACCACCGGGGCCATAGATCATCAGACAGGCGGGCTCAAGCGGAGTGAGGAAGGAACAGCTTGCCCCGACGGCGATCATCACGGCGAAACTGCGCGGGTTGAGGCCCATTCGCAGCGCGGTCTGCACCGCCAGAGGCAGGACAAGTGCCGCAGCAGCCTGGTTGGACATGGGCTGGGTGAGGAGCATGGTCAGGGCAAAGAAGGCGGTTAATAGCCAGCGCGGGTCACTGCTGCCAAATTTGTCAACGACCCATTCAGCGAAATAGGCTGCGGCGCCGGTGGATTGCATGGCCGTCCCCAGAGCCAGCATGCTGCCGATCAGGATCAGAGTCGGCCAGTTGACTTCACGGTAGGCTTCTTCGGGAGTGACGCACCCACTGAGGAACATGACTGCTGCGCCCAGCAGGGCTGCCACGGGCAGCGAAAGGATTTCGAGAGCGGCGATCAGCAAGGCGGTGACAAAGATTCCGACTGCCAGCGGCGCTTTGGCAAATGCCCCATCCTTTCTTTCGATGATATCCAGGATGCGGAAGCGGTTGTCAAATCCCAACTGAACGATAGTTTCGTGAGCACCTTGCACCAGAAGCTGGTCGCCTACCCGCAGGCGGAGGTTGCCCAACCGGGTTTGGAGGGTTTCTCCACTACGGTTGATGCCCAGCACCTGCATTCCAAACCGTTTGCGGAAATTCAAGGTGGCCAGCGTGCGGCCGATCAATGGCGAACCGGGCAGGAGGATCAACTCGAAAAGTTGGATGCCCTGTGAATGGGTGGCAGGTTTGGTGATTTTCACTTCCTGTTTGAGTTGTACGCCGATCGCCTGGTGCAGGCTGGGCAGGTGGTCACGCGGCACCTCGATCAACAGGGAGTCGCCTATTTCGATGGTCTGGCTGGCGCCCGGGATAAGATGTCCCTGGTTGGCTTTGGACAATTTCAAAACGACGATATCAAAATCCTGACCGAGGCGGGAATCTTCAAGGGTTTTTCCAAGCAGCGGTGAATTGGGCAAGGGAACCACTTCGGTAATGTAGGGCTGGGTGCCATTGGGGTCATAGACTTGTTTGGCGGTAGCCCGTTCAGGCACCAGGCGGCGACCGATGAGGAGCATGTACCCCAGCCCGAGCAGGAGGACGGGAAGGCCGACCAGTGTCAATTCGAACATGCCCAGGGGCGGCAGATCGTATTGTGTGATCAGGCCGCTGATGACGATATTGGTGGAGGAACTTACCAGGGTGATTGAGCTGGCAAGAATGGCGGCGAAAGCCAGCGGCATTAACAGACGGGAAGGATTGGTTTTTGTACGGCGGGCGAGACTGATCGTGATCGGCATGAAAAAGGCAGTGGCGGCGGTATTGCTGAGGAAAGCGCTCATCACCGCGGCGGCGATCATGATGATCGTGAAGAGCTGCTCCGGTTTGCCTGTTGAGTGTTTGAGCAAGGCCTGGCCGGTCATTTCGATCACACCTGTTTTGGATAGCCCGGCGGTCATGATCAGGATGCCGAGGATCATCATGCTGGTATTGCTGCCAAAGCCAGCGAAGGCGGTTTCTGGCGGCAGCAGCCCGGTCAGGATCACCGCGATCAGCACGGTCAAGGCGACTACGTCCACTGGAAAATATTCGATGGAGAACAAGATGATTGCGAGGGCGATGATCCCCAGCAGGAGGGCAATGGGCAGTGTCATGATTAGATTATACGGAGTTTTGGGGACGAAGGGAAATGGAGGGAGTAACGACTTCAGCCGTTACCTCAGGCGTGGAATGATTATCCTGTTTGCCGCCTGTATTGAAATCCCAGCACGGCCACGCCTGCCAGGAAGAGAGCGCCGCCGATCAGCCCAAGAATGCAGGTAGCACGGTTGAGGATAAGGAGCCAGGCAGCCAGGTAGCCAGGCGGACGGTGGGGATCCTTGCGGGTGAATGCGATGCCGAAGAGAATGGAGGAAACGCCCAGCAGGGTGTAGACGACCTGGTTGAGTATGGCAATTGGTGATTGCGGCCAGATTTGCAGCCACTGTGCCAGGTTGGCAATTTTTCGTTTCATGGGGTGCCTCGTTATGAATGCATAACGGAGACGACGTTTAAAGGGTATAGGGGAATTTTGGGGAAGTCAAGTTTAAATCACGTAGGGGCGCAGCATGCTGCGCCCCTACCAGAACGGATGAATAAACGATTTACTTCAGCGTGATATCCACACCTTCGCGGATCACGTACAGCGGGGCTTCGTGGCTCCACAGAGCTTCCCAGACCGATTTGGCATTCAGAACCACCAGGTTGGCCGGGTTGCCTTCAGCGAAGGTAAAGTCCTTGATGTTGAGAGCTTCGGCGGCGTTGGTGGTGATCAAATCGTAGAGGATCTCCATCTCCGGTCGGCTGGTCATCCACATCAGGTGGGACGCCAGGAAAGCCACTTCCAGCATATTGTTGCGCCCGTAGGGATAGTAGGCATCGGCGATGTCATCCTGACCGAGGGCGATGCGCACACCGGCTTTGTAGAGGGATTTCACGCGGGCATACAGCGGGCCGGTTTGCGGGTCGGAGACCACACCGATGTTGGCGCGTTTGAGCAGGTGTTCAATCTTGCGGTAGTAGGGTTCCGGATAGAGGGCCATGGCACGGGAGTGCTGGGCGGTCACGCGGCCTTCCCAGCCTTCCTTGATCGTCTTGACGGCCAGCATTTCCAGGGTGCGCAGGGTGGGGTCGCCGGCATCGTCCATCAGCATGGAGACATCCTTGTCGTATTTCTTGGCCAGGGCAAACATGCGATCGATGTGTTCCTGTTCATCAGCTTCGGTGTATTCGATCCACGGAATACCGCCAACCACGTCGGCGCCCAGCTTGAGGGCTTCTTCGATGTATTCTTCGGCGCCGGGATCGCGCACTACGCCGTCCTGCGGGAAGGCCACGACCTGAATATCCACCTTGCCCTTGTATTCTTCTCGGGCGCGGATGAGGGCTTTGAC
>JAIOTF010000054.1 GCA_021107195.1 Anaerolineaceae bacterium
AAAGGGACAGGAAGGGGTAGATCAACGCCCCGCCGACGCGGTCAATGAAAATGGCGATGATCAGCATCCAGAATGTGTGGGGGTATTCACGATATATTTTCTTGATTTTTTCGAGCATTTTTACCTTATGTGATGGTAATTTGAAGGGGTTTTAACTGTTTGACCAGTATACCTTAAACTGTTTTCAGGTTCGCAAATCTCTTTCTGATAAATCGTTTATCTGATTCAGACAGGTAACTGTTACCATCATTATGGGCGGATTAAACCCGCCCGAGTTTACATTGAGAGGAGGAACGATCATGGAATTAGATCGATATACACAGAAAGCTCAGGAGGCGATCTTTCAGGCACAGCAGCTTGCTATGGGACTTCACCACCAGACGATTGAACCGGCGCATCTCTTGATGGCATTGTTGCAGCAGGAAGAAGGTGTAGTGCCGGCTGTGGTGACCAAAGTGGCGGGCAGTGTTCAGGCCGTTAGCGAAGAACTGCGTTTCGATCTGGAAAATCAACCCAAAGTATATGGCAGTGAAAACCAGCAGGCGGGACTATCCCGGCAGGCGGCGGACGTTCTGGCCGCGGCGGAACGGCGTGCCAAAGGCATGCAGGATGAATATACCTCCACCGAGCATTTATTACTGGCATTAACAGAAAGTGTGGAAGGTAAACGTCTCAGCCAGTATGGCTTGACCACGGACGCTATTCTCAAGGCGTTGATGTCGATCCGCGGCAGCCAGCGAGTAACTTCGCAGAATCCTGAGAGTACTTATCAATCGTTGGAAAAGTACGGCCGAGACCTGACCGCCATGGCGCGCCAGGGCAAACTGGACCCGGTGATCGGGCGGGATGAGGAAATTCGCCGCACGATCCAGATCCTTTCCCGGCGTACGAAGAACAACCCGGCCTTGATTGGTGAGCCTGGGGTGGGCAAGACTGCCATTGTGGAGGGTCTGGCCCAGCGCATCGTCAAAGGGGATGTGCCGGAAGGATTGAAGCGCAAGCGCCTGGTGCAGCTCGATATGGGCGCGCTGATAGCCGGCGCCAAATATCGCGGCGAATTTGAGGAACGGCTCAAGGCTGTGCTCAAGGAGATCACCGACTCTGCCGGTGAAGTGATCCTGTTCGTGGATGAAATGCACACTGTAGTGGGCGCAGGCGCGGCCGAAGGCTCGATGGATGCCAGCAACATGCTCAAACCGATGCTGGCGCGCGGCGAACTGCACTTGATCGGTGCCACCACGCTGGACGAATACCGCAAATACATAGAGAAAGACCCCGCCCTCGAGCGGCGTTTTCAACCCGTTTTGGTGTTGGAGCCGTCCGTGACGGACACCATCAGCATCCTGCGCGGTCTCAAGCAGCGCTATGAGGTATATCATGGCGTGCGTATTACCGATTCAGCCGTGATCGCCGCGGCAACCTTGTCTGACCGCTATATTACTGACCGGCAGATGCCGGATAAGGCGATTGACCTGATCGACGAGGCCGCCGCACGCCTGCGCACCGAGATTGACTCAAAACCCCAACTGCTGGATGAGGTTGACCGTCAGATCATGCAGACCGAGATGGAGCTGGAAGCTCTGAAGAAAGAGAAAGACAAAGCGTCCAGGGAACGCCGGGAGGGTTTGAAACAGAAACTTGCGAATTTAAGGGAGCGTTCCGCTGAACTAACTACTCGCTGGCAGACAGAGAAAGAGGCAATTACCGGGCTGCAAGGGATCAAAGAGCAGTTAGAACAGGCTGAAGTGCAGATGGAACAGGCCCAGCGCCAGAATGATCTTGCCGAAGCTTCACGCTTGCGTTATGGGGTTATCCCCGATCTTGAAAACCGCCGCGCAGAAGCGGTGGAACGCTTGCAGTATCAGCAGGAAGAAGGGGCGCTGCTGAAAGAAGAAGTAGATGCGGAAGAGATCGCCGAAATCGTGGGTAAGTGGACCGGGATTCCGGTTTCACGCTTGCTCGAAGGCGAGATGGAGAAACTTGTCCACATGGAAGACCGCTTGCACCAGCGCGTGATCGGCCAGGACGAGGCTATCCGCGCGGTGTCGAATGCGGTGCGGCGCTCACGGGCTGGCTTGCAGGACCCCAACCGCCCGATGGGTTCCTTCATCTTCCTTGGGCCGACCGGCGTGGGCAAGACCGAGCTGGCGCGCGCCCTGGCGCAATTCATGTTCGATGAAGAAAAAGCCATGATTCGCATTGACATGAGCGAGTATCAGGAGAGGCATACCGTGGCACGCCTGATTGGTGCGCCTCCCGGTTATGTGGGTTATGAAGAAGGCGGCCAGTTGACCGAAGCCGTGCGCCGCCGGCCGTACAGCGTGGTGCTGTTCGACGAGATTGAGAAAGCTCACAGCGAAGTCTTTAATGTCCTGCTGCAACTACTGGACGATGGCCGCTTGACCGATGGCCACGGACGTACAGTGGATTTCAAGAACACGGTGATCATCATGACCAGCAACCTGGGCGGCCAGTTGTGGTTGAATGGCAACCGCGACGTCAGCCGGGAGCAGGTCAACCGTATCCTTCAGGCCCATTTTCACCCTGAATTTCTTAACCGGGTGGATGAGATTGTGGTATTTCATGCGCTGGAGAAGGAACATCTGGCGCAGATCGTACAGATCCAGTTGCAGCATGTTTCCAACCTGCTGGCCGAGCGCGGCTATGGTCTGGAAGTTACACCAGAGGCAGCTGTATACCTGGCAGAGGCTGGCTATGACCCCGACTACGGCGCCCGTCCGCTCAAGCGCGCTATCCAGCGTGAGCTGCAAGACCCGCTGGCCTTGTCCTTGTTGTCTGGTGAGTTTCGCACAGGGGAGATTATTCAGGTTGATGCAGGGCCGGAAGGTCTGCGCTTCGTGCCTGCTGTCGTGGATGCGGAGCCGCAGGTTTAGTTCCAGTCAGACAGATTGCTGCGAATCAGAAGAGGAATGCCGGATATTCATTGGCATCCTCTTCTTTTTCCTTGACCCGCCTATCATCTGCGGGTATGATTTTCTTATGACTTTCACATTCCCCGAAAAACTGAAACTGGCGCAGCTTCCCACCTCTATTCAAAAAATGGAGCGTCTGACAGCCCGTTGGGGCGGCCCGGCGCTGTACATCAAACGGGATGACTTGACCGGGATGGCCGTTTCCGGCAACAAGGTGCGCAAGCTCGAGTTCAGTGCAGCCAAAGCACTGCGCGAGGACTGCACAGTGCTCATCACCTGCGGCGGCGGGCAATCCAACCACGCCCGGGCCACGGCAGCGGTGGCTGCCAAACTGGGGCTGCGCTGCCACCTGGTGCTTTCGGGTGATCCGCAGCAGGCCCAGCAGGGCAATCTTTTTCTGGATCGTTTGCTGGGGGCAGAGATCACATTTCTTCCCGAAGCCAGTCTGGAGGATTTTGAGGATGCGATGGCGGAACTGGCTGAGGAGTATGCAAGCCAGGGTGAGAAAGCATTGGTCATCCCCCTCGGTGCTTCAGATGCCACCGGCACGCTGGGCTATGCCTGGTCGGTGAAGGAGATGGTGGGCCAGTTCGCTGCCATGCAGTGGACGCCGGATCATATTGTGGTGGCTTGCGGTTCGGGCGGAACCCTGGCCGGGTTGTTACTCGGGCAGGAGATGTTCGGGCTTTCCAGCCGTATCTGGGGCATCAATGTGCGTGCCGATGCGGTATATTTCCAGGAGACGGCTGTCAAAATCTATGAGGATTTTGCACGTGAATATGGGTATGCGGCACACGTCCAGGCCAGCGATGTGCACATACTGGACGGTTATGTGGGTGCCGGGTATGCGATCAGCGGCCCGGCGGAGATGGCCGTGATCTGCGAAGCAGCCCGTGAAGAAGCGATCCTGCTGGATACGGCCTATACCGGCAAGGCGTTTTACGGCCTGTCTCAGGAGATCCACAAGGGCCGCTTCCAAAAAGATGAGAGTGTACTGTTCCTGCACACGGGCGGCCTGTTTGGCATGTTCCCGCACGCAGATTCGTTTGAACCAAAAATATTCCAGGCAGGTTAATCATGAATCAACAATTAAGAATTGAAACGATAGGCAGATTTTTCGGAGTTTTTCTGGGGGCGGTAGTGAGCATCATAGTTTTGGTGCTGGCTGCCCCAAGCATAGAAACGGCCGAGACGACAACAATGAGCGATGTCATGTTAGTGGTGGCTGCCGTGCTGTTGATCGGCGTTTATCTTGCGGTTAGCAAGTTGACTGAACGCTATGGGCGCAACAAAGCTATGCAGGATATGGTTAAATCTCAAGAGGCTGGAAAAGCAAAATTGGCCGAAGAGGGGTTGGCGGCTTTGCCCGGTATTGGTGAAGCTCCTACACTGCTCGATTGGCAGGCGTATGAAACGGCTCAGGAACATCTTGAGGAAGGGGAAACTGTGCTGGGTTATGCCAGCGGCTGGGTGAGTGCGCTGGATAGTCTGTTCATGATCACCGACCGGGCTGTGCATATCATGCGGGTCAACCGCAACTACACTCCGCATGCCAAGGGCTTTCATTTTGCGTTCAATCGCAGCGATGGTATCCGCCTGAAAGCTGCCGAAGCAGATCGCAATGACCAGCGCTTTGGGTTCGTGCGGCGTTTCAAGATCGCCCGTCTGGCAGATGCCGAACAGGAACTCATGCTGCTCTTGTGGTTGTATGAACCGGAGCGTACCGGGCTTTCCAATCCGCAGAATGATCTCTTTGAGCAGGCTCTGGATGAAATGATAAAGGATGATTTTGCTGAGGAAGAAGCTCAGGGAAGCAAGAGTTTGACCGGCAAGATCCGTTCGTGGTTCACGGGTAAACGTTTTTAGATGCAGCCGATGGATGTGCAGGATTTGTACGCACGTGCTTTGGCGGCGATCGATGACCGCAGATGGGTAGAGGCAAAAGACTTATTGGTGCAGGTGCAGCATGCAGAATCCGGTTATGGTGATTCGGAACGGCTTCTGGAAATGGCCGATCGCCTGGCGCAGGCGGAAGATGAGATTGCCGAGCGGCGCGCTGTTGTTGAGCAGCCCGCCCCGCCTGAAAACGATGCGCCTGTGGACAAAGTAGGTGGGCCGGCCTGGGTTGGCCTGGCACTTTTCCTGGTGGCGATTGGGATAGTTGCTACACTTTTCAATTTGCTGCTCCAATCTGGTGGGTAAGACAGCAGGAGTTTCATTGTAAGGATTAACATAAAAATCCTCCCGTAGTAACGAATAGCGGGAGGGTCTTTTTTTAAATGACGGGTTTGTTTTCAGGGCAGGAATGCTGCTAACGGACCGTTGCGGTCTAGCATGCTTTCCAGGACCGTATACGGGACCAACGCCTGCTGCGGGCCGGCGGCGTAGGCGGCCACCTGATAGGGGTCAAAGGAGATCAGGATTCCCTCGGGGGTGATATTCCAGTTCCGGTAATTATCCGGCTCAGGGGCGGCACCTTCCGGCCAATCCATATAGCCGTTTTCACTGATGATGAGGATACTTTGTTCGGAGAGTACGCCCAGATAATCGCTCTCCGGCAGGAACAGCTCTTCAAGCTGCAAAATTCTTTCTTCTGCCAGGTCATAATTCAATGTGCTGCTATATGAGAAGGGGTGGGCTGCGCCGATGTGGTAGGTGGAGATGGTGAATTTGATGCTGACGAGGCCGTGTTCGGTGTTGGTGGGGAGGTATTCAAGGTAAAGCGAGTTACACCCGCCTAACTCGGATAACGACTCCTGATCGGCCAAGTTTTCTTCGACCAGGCCGGTGAAACTGTTCACCTGCTCCCGAACCAGGTTTTCTACAGCCTGATTGAAGCCACTGGCTTTGTTTTCCGGCTGTTTAAGGACAGGTTGATAGAGATATATTTCCATGGTCAGCGCATCATTTTGGGTTTCTGATTCCTGGGCGCGCAGGACAACCGGTTCTTCCACGGCGGGGGTCTCGCTTGGCACTGGAGAAGGCTGCTCAGTTGGCGAGGCTGGCATCTCTGGCGGCAGGGGTGTGTTGTTGGCATTCGGCCGCGTGCAGGCCGGGACGAGGAAAAGAACGATTGCTATCAAAACCAGGGCGATTTTCTTTGTTTGCATGAAGGATATGTCTCCAGTTGGTATTTCAGAATGGGACTATTTTTATTTCTGCGAAAGCTGGTTTACGCAGGATTTTTGCCGCAAACCGGGCAATCCGGTTTCTTCTCGAAAGAGATGGTTTGGAAGCTCATCTCCAGGGCATCGAACAGGAGCAGCTTGCCAATCATCGGTTGTCCGATGCCCAGAATGCACTTGATCGCTTCGTTGACCTGCAGGGTGCCGATCACGCCCGGCAATGCGCTGAACACCCCCGGCGGCGGGGCATTTTCTTTGTTCTTCGGCGGCTTGGCGAACAGGCAGCGATAGCACGGTCCGCGGCGGGCGTCAAATACGCTCATCTGGCCTTCGAACTGAAACACGCCCCCGTAAATATAGGGCTTGCCCATCTGCACGGCGAAGTGGTTGATCCAATTGCGCGCAGCCAAATTGTCAGTGCCATCCATCAGCAAGTCATAGGGCGCGGCCAGCCGCTCTCCGTTTTCCCTGGTGAAGCGTTCCGAATAAATATCCACCTGGATTTCGCTGTTCAGGTTGTGCAGGCGCTGGCTGGCAGAGACGACTTTGGATTGGTGTATCTGGTCAGCGCCATAGATGATCTGGCGCTGGAGGTTGGAGAGGCTGACCACGTCCGAATCCACCAGGCCGATGCGTCCGATACCGGCCGCGGCCAGATACAGGGCCAGTGGCGAACCCAGCCCGCCCACGCCCACCACCAGGGCCGAAGCGGCTTTCAGCTTACGCTGGCCTTCTTCGCCGATCTCGGGGATGCGCAGGTGGCGGTCATAGCGGTCTTTTTCCTGGGGGGAAAGTTCGGGCAGCATGGTCTTAACTCCAGAAGAAAATGGGGTGGGTATGACTCTATTAAACCATGAAATGGGGGAGATGGTTCTTTTATTTCTCAAATAGATTTCTTGATTGTGATGTAGTATAGTATACTCGACAGTTGTGATTTTAAAAAAAATAAGTGCTTGCGGTTCACAAATTATCCAGAAGTCATTGTGTACTCCTGTTTGGTAAATAATAGGGTGAATACCTGGGAC